>NZ_PJJK01000120.1:0-212125 GCF_002929785.1 Cryobacterium sp. Y62
TGATGATTCCTGATTCTCGCCCTACGTCACACGGCGGACTTGCTGTTAGCTACTGGCCTCACCCAACCCTGGCACGTAGGGAAGCACCGATCGAAGTGCCGATGAAACATGCATCGAAGCGCCGAAATCTCGGCGGTCAGACGTCGATCGAGTAGACCAGTTCTTCCTGCAACATGCCCAGCCAGTCGTACAGTTCGCGCAGGAACGGAGTGTCTTCGGTGGCGAGGTGCACCACGCCATCGGGGGAGATCTGCAGTCGGTCGGCCAGCGTCAGCCGCAGGTCGGTGAGGCTGCGCAGCCAGGCTTGCACGGCGTCCGGGGCGAGCCTGATCGTGATCGGCTGGCGATGCTCGGTGTCGGTAGCGGCGGTATCCGTTTCGGCAGCGGCATCTTCTTCGCCAGAACTGAGGCCGAGGGTGTTGATCACGATTTGCGCGTTGAGCGCCTTGCGCTCGAGCAGGTTGACCGAGGTATACCGGCGAAACTCGGCCGCCGCTTCGTCATCGTCGCGGTAGGCGTCAGGCAGCAGCCGGGCGAAGATTCCGTCACTTTCAGCGAGCTCGGGGTCGGCGCTGCCGGAGTCGAGCATTTCCAGAAGCTGTTTGGTGGCCAGGCGCAGCAGGTCGGCCTCGATCGGTTCGAACCGGCCAAGCAGGGCGCCGTCCTCCTGCGCGGTGAACCGCCGCACGGCGTTCATTCCTCGGCCTTGGAAAGCGTGGCCCAGAGGCCGTAGCCGTGCATGGCTTCGACGTGGCGCTCCATCGATTCGCGGTTGCCGGTCGCCACGACGGCCCGCCCGTTGTTGTGTACCTGCAGCATGAGCCGCTCGGCTTCTTCGGGCGTGACGCCGAAGTAGCTGCGAAAAACGTAGGCGACATAGGACATGAGGTTGACCGGGTCGTCCCAGACCAGGGTCACCCAGGGGCGGTCGAGTGCGACCGACTCGCGCAGCTCGGTTTGTTCGGCAGTCTTGGTCACCCGCTAAGCCTCACACGCTCCCAACGCGTTTTCCACCGTTTGGTCACACTTGCACCGCGCGGCGCCCGCGTTCGGGTCGAGGGAATATCCTTGGTGTATGACGTTTATCGCTCCATCGTCCGCAAGCTCCACTGCACAGCACCGCGAAACTGCCCCGCACCGCGAAACTGCCCCGCTGACCAACACCGCAGTGGAGCGCATTCGCAACGATTTTCCGGTGCTGCATCAAAGCGTGAACGGGCATCCGCTCACCTATCTGGATTCCGGCGCGACCTCGCAGAACCCGATCAGCGTGATGGAAGCGGAGCAGGAGTACTACGAGCAGCGCAACGCTGCCGTGCACCGTGGAGCCCACACGCTGGCCGTCGACGCGACCGAGGTGTTCGAAGCGGCCCGCGAGACGGTCGCCGCGTTCGTCGGCGCCCGGGGAGACGAGATCGTCTGGACCTCCAACGCCACCGAGGGCATCAACCTGCTGGCCTACAGCTTCTCCAACGCCTCGCTCGGCCTCGGCGGCCGGGCGGCCCGGCGATTCAGCCTTGGCGCTGGCGACGAGATCGTGGTCACCGAGATGGAACACCACGCCAACCTCATTCCCTGGCAGCAACTCGCGCTGCGCACCGGCGCCACGCTGCGCTTCATTCCCGTTCTCGATGACGGCACTCTCGACCTGCTTTCCGCAGCGGATGTTGTCGGCCCCCACACCAGACTGCTCGCCTTCACGCATGGCTCGAACGTCACCGGAACCCTGAACCCGGTGGCCGAACTCGTCGCCCTGGCCCGTAAGGTCGGCGCGCTTGTCGTGCTCGACGCCTGCCAGACCGTGCCGCACCTGCCGGTCGACGTCAAGGCGCTCGACGTGGACTTCGCGGTCTTCTCGGGTCATAAGATGCTCGGTCCGACCGGTATCGGCGCGCTCTATGGCAAGGCCGACCTGCTCGCCGACATGCCGCCGTTTTTGACCGGGGGGTCGATGATCACGACCGTGAACATGCAGACGGCCGAATTTCTGGCGCCGCCGCAGCGCTTCGAAGCCGGCACCCAGCGCATCTCCCAGGCGATCGCCCTAGCGGCGGCCGTCGACTACCTGCGCGAAACCGGTATGGATCGGGTCGCCGCCTGGGAGGCCCAGCTCGGCCAGCGCCTGGTCGCCGGCCTCGCGGAGATTGACGGCGTACGCCTGCTCGGCCCCGGACTCGGCGTGGAGCGCCTGGGACTTACCGCCGTCGATGTCGCCGGTGTGCACGCCCACGATGTCGGCCAGTTTCTCGACGACGCCGGCATCGCCGTTCGCGTCGGCCACCACTGCGCCCAACCCCTGCACCGCCGACTGGGCGTGACCGCCTCGACCCGGGCTAGCACGTACCTGTACAACACGACCGACGAGGTCGACCTGTTCCTGGCCACCCTCGCCGAGGTCGCGCCGTTCTTCGGCGTGAACGGGGCAGTCAAGCGATGAGCGACCTGCAGACTCTCTACCAGACCATTATTCTGGAGCACTCCAAAGCCAGGCACGGAGCCGTCGACCTCGTGCCGCTGGCCGACGCCGTATCCCGCGGCGCCGCGAGCGGCCTGCGCGTGGCCGAATCGCACCAGATCAACACGACCTGTGGCGACGAGGTGACGCTGCGCGTCTCGCTCGGCGCTGATGCTTCTACCGAGACGGATGCCGTTGACTCGGCCGCTGGCGCTTCAACGGATACCTCGGTGTTCGATCTGGTCTGGGCCGGGGAGGGCTGCTCGATCTCGCAGGCATCCGCTTCGATCCTGACGGATACGCTGCGCGGCCTAAGTGTGACCGAGGCCCGCGCTCTGCTGGACAACTTTCGTGAGATGCTGCGCTCGCGCGGCAAGATCGAGCCCGACGAAGAGATTCTCGGCGACGCCGCGGCCTTTGGGGGAGTCTCGCGCTACCCGGCCAGGGTCAAGTGCGCCATGCTGCCGTGGGTAGCCTTCGAGGCTGCGCTGATCGAGGCGGAGTCGCGCTAGCTGACATCACTACCTAGAAGATGGCATCTCACGCAGAAAGCTCGGCGTGTGGAGCAATTAGGCGGCGAGGGCCCCGAGCTCGGCGCGCAGGGGCCAGTCCTGGCTGTCAAGAATGACCTGGGCGCAGATGCCGGTCAGCGCGTTGACTACGATCGGAGCCATGAGATTCACCGTCGTCGTCTCTTCACCGGGGTTGACCACGACGAGCACGATCGCATCGGCCGGGGCCACGATCGCGAGGGCGTCGGACTGCTCGCTCGAGATCACGGGGGAGTAGTCGGGCAGGTACACTCCGGCGTCGAGCACGAACATGCGCGTCTCGGGCTCGGCTTCCGCCTGCAGTGAGTACAGCCCGGTAGCGCCCTCGATCTCGCTCAGTCGAAAGTCCGTGTGCGGATCGAGCCCGGGCGGCGGAGTGACGAAGCTCAGCAGCGGGCTGACCAACGCAACGCTCGGCGACTCTGTACTTGGCGACACGGGGGGCATCGGAGAAGTGCTCATCGGAGAAAGTCCATCAGTGTGGGCTGCAGCACCTTGGCGGTGACAGCGAGGGCGGATTGGTAGGAAACCTGTTGCAATTGCAGTTCGAGCACAATCTGGGTGAGGTCGACGTCTTCGAGTCCGACGCGTTGGGTCTCAAGCGCTCCGGTCTTGCTCAGCAGATTCTCCTGCGCGCGTTCAATCTGCACCTGGCGGGCACCGATGGTGGCCCACTCGCTCGTCATCTTGCCCATTCGGGTGTCAATGTTCCCGAGGTAGCTGCTGACGTCAGTGCCGTCGCCGCGCAGGCTCGCGATGACATCGTCGAGCAGATCGAAAACGGATTCCCCGGCGCTCCCACCGAAAATCGCCGCACCATCGCCATCCACTCGAACTGTCGTGTCAGCGCTGATGCGCCGTTCGACGGTTCCGGCGACGCCGTTGTAGGTCAGGTTACCGCTCGTGTCGGTGGTAAATGCTGCCCGGGCATTCGAATTGCCCGCGAACACGCTGCGCCCCACATAGGTGGTGTTCGCTTGGGTGAGCAGCTCGGCCTTGAGCCCTTCGAGCTCAACCGCGATGGCTTCCTTGGCGGTGGCGCTGACCGCGCCGTTGGCACCCTGCACCGTGAGGTCGCGCACCCGAATCATAATGTCGCTCGTGGCCGACATGGCGGAGTCGATGGTCGTGAGCCAGTTGTCGCCGTCGTTGGCGTTGCGGCTGTACTGGCCGGTCGCGGCCTGCTCGGCCCGCACCGCGAGAGCGGATGCCGCGGCCGTTGGGTCGTCGGACGACCGGTTGATGCCCTTGAGCGTGCTGGCTTGTTCCTGCAGCTTGGACAACTGCGCCATGTTTTCTTGCAGGTTGCGCTGGGCCGCGCGCATCTGGGTCTGGCCGGTGACACGGGTGATCATGATTTACCTTCCTACCAGTCCGGTGCGGTTGATCAGGGTATCGAGCATTTCGTCTACGGCCGTCAACACCCGGGCGGCGCCCTGGTAAGCGGTCTGGAACATGAGCAGGTTCACGTTCTCCTCATCGAGGTCGACCGAGGAATTGGCGAGCTGCTGGCTGGAAGCGTAGGTGGCGGTGGTGCTGGCCAGGTTGGCCTGCTGCAGCTCGGACTGGGTCGCGACAGCAATGGTCGAGACGAAGTCTGACCACTTGGTATTGGGGGAGGCGACGCTCCCATCAGCGTTGGTAGCCTGGCCAGCGCCCAGCTGGGCGATGGCATCCGCTACGGAACCGTCGTAGGCGCCACCGTTTTCGATGTCGCCAGCGACGACCTCAGAACCTTTCGTGGGAACGACATAGAGGCCGAGGGCGGCAGGCTTACTCGTGTCAGACAAGAAGAACTCGCTCGACGGCGCTCCCGTTGAAGACTTGCCAGTCGTATAGATCTCGTTGACCTTATTCTTAAGGTCCGTCGCGAAATTGTTGTAGCCGGTCGCGGCCGTGACCAGATCGCCACTCGGAGCCAACAACGTCAACGCCCCGGCAATCTCGCCTCCGTCAATCGTCACAGCAGCCGTCCGCGCGAGATCCGCCCAGGCAAGGGTGACCGTGCCGCCGCCCATGGCATCGTCCAGCGTTTCAGCGTCAGAAACCGCGAGCGCACTAGCCGTCCCGCCACTCACGAGCGCATTGCCGCCGATCAGTACGTTGACCGTTCCGTCACTCTGCGCCACAACGGATGCCCCGGTGAGAGCCGAAATCGTCGTCGTGAGCAGTTCGCGCTGGTCGAGCAGTTCGTTGGCGCTGCCGCCGGTGGCGAGGGTCGTGCGAATCTGCACGTTGAGGGCGGCCACCTGGCTCGCCGCGGTGTTGAGCTCGGTGACCATGCTTCCAAGGTCGCCACGCACCGAGGAATACTCGTCACTGACGACCTGGTAGCCCTGCGCGATCATGGTGGTGAATTCTCCGGCGGTAGAGAGGAGCAATGCTGCGGGAGTGGCCGAGTCCGATCCGTTGGCGAGTTCCTGCCAGCCGGCCCAAAACTCGTCGAGCTTGGCCGAGATGCCGTTCTCGCCGGGCTCGTTGAGCGAGGTCTCAATGCTGCTCAGGGAATTGGCGCGCACGGCGGTGTAGCCGGCGGCCGCTGCGGAGTTGCGCACGTGGGCATCCAGCTGGGCATTGCCGAGGCGGGCGATGCCGTCGACGGAGACGCCCTCGCCCACGCGCAGGCCGCTCGTGAGCTGGCCGGTTTCGGCCAGGCTGCCCACGGCCGACGTGGTCACCCGTTGACGGGTATAACCGACCGTGTTGGCGTTGGAGATGTTCTGTCCGACAACGTCAAGACCTTTTCTGGCCGCGACGAGTCCTGAGTAGGCCGTGTTCAGGCCGCTGAAAGTACTCATCGCAACGTCCTCACAGGTTTCGGTCGAAGATGCGGGCGTTCGTCACCGGGGCGCCGGTCGCTCCGCTCGCGTCGTAAGTTTTGGCGCCGATGTTCGCGCTGGCCATGGTCTCCTGGGTAGACCGGGCGGCGTTGCGGATGAAGCGCTCGTTGGAGTCGCGCAGTTCTTTGATCTGTGTAGTGAGATCGCCCATGGCCTTGAGGTGGGCGGCGAAGATTTCACCCCACGGACCGGTCGGGGCGTTGGCGACGAGCTCGCGCAGGGTTGAATCGTCCTGCGTTCCCCACAGGGTAGCCAGGGCGGCCACTTCGACCGAGCGGCCGAGGCCAGCTTCGCGCACCAGGTTCAAGACCTGTTCGACCTCGCGGGTGGCGTGCTGGAGCCAGCGTGACTTGCCGCCCTGCAGCAGTAGTTGCTCTTCTTCGAGCTTGAACACCAGCAGTTCCAGGAGTTCTCGTTCGCGCCAGAGCAACGCTGAGAGTTCATTGGCGCCCAAGAGTCCTCCAACCACCTTTATCGGCCTAGTTCGGCAGCTACCCATGTAGATGCATCGATTCCGTCAATCCCACTCTCGGTCGGTCACCCAAAAGCGTTAGAAAAAGACTTCGCAATTCACGAAAACTCCAACACTTTGCCGCCGCGATGTTGCCTGAATGCCAGACAACAACCTCCGGAACGTGCCAATCCCCCCTTCGAGGGACAGGAAATTGGTCAAATGGGTAAAAAGATACTACCCATTTACCCTTTTCTGGGGTAGATTGGCGGTAACAGGCCGTCGGGTCTATTGCGTGTGGCGCATGAGCGGGCACATTTTGACAGGTAGTGAAATAATTCTGGGGGGCCGGCTTGTGAATAGGACTGAGCGCAATGCCCTCGTTGTCGAGAACCTTCCGCTCGTTGGATACCTTGTGTCCGAGGTCTGGGCCAAGGCTCGTCACCTGTCTCGCGATGATCTCGCTTCCGCTGGCGCCGTCGCCCTCATCACTTCAGCGGATGCCTTCAATCCCGATCTCGGCGTTCCCTTCGGTGCCTTCGCCCGCCGTCGCATCATCGGTGCTTTTGCCGACGAGATGCGTTCCAACGACTGGGCCACCCGCACTGCGCGCCGCCGCATCAAGGAAACGCTCTCCGTGCAGGACACGTTGTCCGCAGCTCTGGGTCGCACGCCCAACGTCGAAGAAGTTGCCGCCGCGCTCGGTGTCGATCGCGAGACCGCCGCTGCTGGCCTCTCCGATGCCGCCCGCACGCTGACCACCCTCGACGACACCACCGCCGAATTTCTCGTGGCTGACACGGCCATGCCCGAATCTTCGTTGCTCTCAGATGAGCGACTGGTCTACCTGCGCGCTGCTATCGCGGCCCTGCCGGAGAAAATGCGCGAGATCGTCAAGCAGGTTTACTTCGACGACCGATCGGTTAAAGAGATTGCAGCCGACCTGGGAACCACCCACTCGGCCGTGTCTCAGACCCGAGCCGAGGCCATCCGCTTGTTGCGTGATGGCCTCAGCACCCACTATGCCGATGACACCGAGGCTGTGTACCAGCCGGAGTCGCGCATTGCACCAGCCCGTCGCAGCGCTTACCTCGCTCGACTCGCCGACCTGGCAGCCGTGGGTATGACCCGCACGGTGCGAGGACCACTCCTAGAAGATGCCATACCCGAGGTCGCCCGCATCGCGTCCTGACCCCCGCAGTACCAATTCACTGCCTAGTTTCACCTCACCAAACAGCATCGGCCCACGGACGGGCCGGCGTGACAATCACATCTCACGGAAGAAAAAATCATGAGCATTCAGGTCAACACTTCGCACTCCGCTTCGACAGCCCTGCGCAACCTGGCAGCGTCGCAAAGCGGTCTCGCTCAGCCAACCGTCGCCCTCTCGGGCGGAATTCGAGACCGCGTCGTCGCCGACACCGTCGAATTCGATGGCAAGCTCTCCCAAGTTGCAACCGAGAACAAGATCGCCGCAAGCACTCCGCTGCGCGACAGCGAGATGGCCGCCGAGATGTCCAAGCACACGCAGGAGAATATTCTCGCGCAGCCGGGCGTCGCCATGTCCGCCCAGGCCAATCAGTCGAACTCTGACGTGCTGCAGCTCCTCGAGCCCGCACGTAAGTAGTCGTCGCAGCCGCTCCAGCGACTGCGGTGTGTTCCCTGCCACTACCCCGTCGACTTCGGTCGGCGGGGTAGTGGTGTTCCTAGGCGAGGTATTTCTGCGTGCTACCGATCGCTGTCGTCTACGCTAAATAATATGGCCGACCTGTCGAAATACCTTCCGCTCAGCCAGCGACGTGTCGGTGACGAATCCGGCGCGAACTCGAACTGGCGCGACTATCTCGCCACCACGCTCACGGCGAGCGCCAATCTGCTCGCGGGGCTCACTGCCGAGCAGTGGGAGTCGTCGAGCCTCTGCAAGGGCTGGCGGGTTCGGGACGTCGCCGGCCACATCGTGTGGCGGGTTGGCAGCTCCAACCGCGAGCTGGTCAGCACTGCGACACGCGCTTATTTTGGTCACTTCATCAATCCCAACCGGGCGATCGATGTGCTCAGTCGTGCCGCAGCAGAAGCGACGCCGGCCGAACTCGTCGCGCAGATCAGGCAGATCGCCGCAAGCAAGGCGGCCGGCTACGGGCGCCACGGCATTACCGAACTCACCGAGGCCGTAGTGCACGGTCTCGACCTGGCGCATCCGCTCGGTCTCACACTGCCGGTGGCGCCGACGGTATCCGGCGCGGTAGCCCTGCGTCAGAGCTTGATCGCGCCGACAGCGATCAAGGCCATACTCCGCGTTCGCACGCTGGTGGCGACGGATGCTGACTGGTGCGTCGGCCGCGGCCCCGAACTCCTCGGAACGGCAGAGGCGCACCTGCTGTTCCTGTTCGGCCGCCCCGGTGGGTTACTTGCAAGGTCGCTCTAGAAGGGTGTTCTGGCCCAGTCGTGGTTGGGGTCAGCGAGTTCGGCCCAGACATCGACCGGTCGCTTCGGGATCTGCTCCGCTGGTGCGCGTTCGCTCGCGGCGGCAGCAGAGTTCGGGCCGAGCCGGGTGGCGGGGTGGGTCGCGTAGTGTTTGCCGGCGGGGCTGGTCCAGTGCATCACCCCGTCGGTGCTTTGCTCGGCGGTCCAGCCGGACTCGGTTTTGAGGCGGTGCCCGCGTTTGCAGAGGTGGGCGAGGTTGTCCCAGCGGGTTTCGCCGTTGTATTGCCAGTCGTGGGTGTGGTCGACTTCGCTGTGTCGGGCTTGCCGGGTGCAGCCGGGGAATCGGCAGGTGCCGTCGCGAATCTCCAGCCACTTCTTCAGGTCGGCTGGGACCTTGTAGCGGGTCTTGCCGACGCTGAGCACTGCGCTGGTCTCCGGGTGGATCAGGATGCGGGTGAAGCTTTTCGCTGTGGCGGCGACTCGGCGGGCGGTCTCGGCGTCGATGGGTCCGAATCCGTCGAGGGTTCCGGGTTCGTCGCTGAGGCCCATGAGGGTCAGCACCGGCACGGTCACGTTTACCAAGCCCTGCACTCCGGCGCCCAGGCCCGTCTCGGTCACTCCGGTCAGCAGGAGGTCGACGGCGACGTCGAGGCGTTGCTGGCCGAGGGTGCGGGTATCGACGGGTTCTTGCTCGGCGGCGTTGTGCAGGCTGCGTGCTAGGGAGTCGACGCGGTCGGTGATCGCGGCGGCGTCTTCTTGCGTGAGGATCATCTCGAGACAGGCCATGCCGTCCTGGGCAGGAATGACGGAGAACCACCGCTCGCTCAGTGCCTTCTTATGGCGTTTCACGATCGACTCGGGGTGGGAAAGTTCCCGCACGGTGATCGCCCGCTTCTTGAGCTGCCCGACCGTGAGGTCTTCCACCCCGGTGAGGGCTTCAACTTCGAAGGCGGCCCAGGCATCATCGGGCAGCGACAGAGCATTGTTGACGATGATCTCCGCGTGGCGGTAGCTGATCGTGCCGTCGGCGAGCTTGGCGCGGGTCGCCGGCAGTTCGTGCTGCAGCATCTTGCTCATGCAGAGCAGATTGCGGGCGGTATTGTCATGCACCCGGAGCAGACAAGCGAGCTCCGCGACGAGGCCTTCCTCGGCGGCCTTCTTCTCCGACCAGCGCTGCAACGGGCGACCAGTCTCGCCAGCGTCTTGCGCTTCGCGTGTCAGCAACATTGCCGGCAGCGGTCGACCAGTCTCCGCCGTGCCAGCCACCCATACGGCGACCCGATCGATTGCGGCCGCGCGGGCGGCGTGGGCACGGTTGATGGCCAGATCGCACTCTCGAACCTCGTCAAGTAGCCGCACCTGTTCCTCGTCGACCGGCCGCGTCCGCCAGTCTTGCAGCGCACCTGCGATCACGTAGTCCAAGGTATCCACTGTGGATCTGCGCTTCGTCTTCGGTTGATTGGGCCTCCGCTGGCCGTTCCCTTCATGCGTCGCTGCAGCTATCTCCTCAGTACCCTGCTGCCCGACGCGAAACGCTCTTGCCAGCGTGGCCGGCGCCGGTTTCGGCGGTGGATCGTCGTTGATCTCCATACATTCATTATCTCACCCATCGAACAAAAAAGCGAGATTTACTCAGATTATAGCTCGGTTTTCGAGCATGAGTCTCGTTCGTAAGTTCGATGCGACTTTCATTCTGCGCGACACTGTTCCGCTGTGAACGTCTCTGACGCCGATGTTGTCATGGCTGTGCAGGCTGACCTGCACTTTGCAAGGGAGATCGGGTCTGATGACGATGCGGTGCGCAGTGATTGGCGCATCCACCGCGCGGCTGCCCTGCAGCGGATGGCTGTGGCTGAGGCTTCTCCCCAGCGCGCGTAGCTGGCCGCCAAGGCTGGCCGCTAGGGCTGGCCGCCTTGGCGTCGCGGCACGTTGTTGAGCTCGTGGCACTTGATCAAACCAGGGCCATGTTTTCAAAGGCGTGCCGCGGCATTTCAGCTGTAGTTGCTGCGCCAAAGAATTTGTCGCGCCCGGCGGATGCTGCCGGGAACCTTCTCAGCGCGCCTGGTTGGCATCGCCAGACGGTAGACAAGGTGTGCCCCGGAGTGGGGCGCGACCGAAACCGCGTAAAACCGGGGATGTGGCGTGTTGCTACATTGCGCGCGGATGATTCTCGAATATTGGGGTAGACAGTGAGTACCCCAGAGTGGGGGCACGCGAATTCGCTCGTAAATGATCATGCGGCGTGTCGTTTTGTTTATCGGAGATTTCTGGCCTCATCTGGCCTTTTATGGGTGGCACCCACTCGGGGGAGGCCACGTCAACCACCAGCGCTACGGGGGAATCGACGTGTCCCGCAAGCGGGGGGTGGGCTGTTTTCGGGGCCGAAGGCCTGGGAAAGGCGGGTCGGTGCGCAGGGCGCGAGAGGCAACATCCGCATAAATACGCGGTTATATCGGGGGTGGACAGGTAAATATGCCGTCGAGTGCGACTCGCGAGCTGTCATATATATAGACGAAAAGCGGCGAAATTAAAGTTAATGAGTTTTAATCGCCGCACTGCTTACCCCCATAGGGGGGCGACCGATAGATGTAGATACTGGCCCATGGATGGGCCAGTGTAACAACACCCACTCACGGAGGAATCATCATGGGCATGCAGGTCAACACAAACATCGCGGCAAACAACGCATACCGCAACCTCGCAACAACGCAGAACGACCTGTCGAAGTCGCTGGAGAAACTTTCCAGTGGCCTGCGCATCAACCGCGCCGCGGATGACGCAGCTGGTCTCGCAATCTCGGAAGGACTGAAGTCCCAGGTCGGTGGCCTCACGGTTGCCGCTCGTAACGCTCAGGACGGCATCTCGGTCATCCAGACCGCTGAAGGTTCGCTCAACGAGGTCACCTCGATCCTTCAGCGCATGCGCGACCTGGCTGTTCAGGCCGGTAACGACTCGAACAACGTGGCATCTCGTGGTGCGATCACCACTGAGGTGAGCTCCCTGCGCCAAGAGCTCACGCGTATCTCAGACGCCACTAACTTCAACGGCACGAAGTTGCTCGGTGGCGACGTAGATTCGGTTACGGCAGGCAACCAGACGTCGTTGTCGTTTCAGGTCGGTGCAAACGGCGATGCCAGCAGCAAGATTTCTGTGAACCTCGCTGGCGCGAACGTAAGTTCTATTGTCACCGCGCTGACCTTCGGCACGACGGCGGTCAAGTCGGCCTCAGCAGCAACCGTCAACTACGCCAAGGGCTACGAGTTCACCCAGGGAAGCACCGTTGTTACGGTTGCTGCTCCGGGAACCGCTCCGACCAGCAACGCGGGCGTTGCCACCAACCTCAACGCCGATGCCGGGTTTGCTCAGAACTTCACCGCATCGACCGATGAGGCCGGCAAGTTGGTCGTAACGTCCAAGTCGGGCAGCGCGTCCGCCATCACCATCGACCAGGACGTCACGACTGCCGGTACCTACGCACAGGCGGTCACGGTCGTTGCCGGATCAACCACCCTGGGATTTGACTCGTCCGCGGCTGCTCAGGCATCCATCACGGCGATCGACGCCCAGATTCAGAACGTTTCAACGGCTCGCGCTGAACTCGGTGCAAACCAGAACCGCTTCGAAAGCGTCATCAAGAACCTGGCCGTCTCGAAGGAGAACCTCACCGCTGCCGGTTCGCGTATTCGCGACACCGACATGGCCGAAGAAATGGTCAAGTACACCCGGGCGAACATCCTGTCGCAGGCCGGTACCGCCATGCTCGCGCAGGCCAACCAGAGCAACTCGGGGGTGCTGCAGCTGCTCCAGTAACACCTGAAGTAGGCGTCACCAGCGAGATCGACCGCTGATCTAAGCCAGGTGGCATCCGCTCATGAATGCAAATTTGTGAAGCGGATGCCGCCGGGCTTATTCGTCGTGCCACAAAGTTTTTCGTGATTTCTTCTAACCCCGTTGTCTACCCCCGCCGATAGCTCTGGGTGCTGGCCCATGGATGGGCCGGTGAAGTTAGACCCAATCACGGAGGATTACTCATGGGCATGCAGGTAAACACAAACATTGCGGCGAACAACGCGTACCGCAACCTCGCAACAACGCAGAATGACCTGTCCAAGTCGCTGGAAAAGCTCTCCAGTGGCTTGCGCATCAACCGCGCCGCGGATGACGCAGCTGGTCTCGCAATCTCCGAAGGCCTGAAGTCGCAGGTCGGTGGCCTCACGGTCGCCGCCCGCAACGCTCAGGATGCGGTCAGCGTTCTCCAGACCGCAGAAGGTTCACTCAACGAGGTGCAGTCAATTCTGCAGCGCGTTCGTGACCTCGCCGTTCAGGCCGGTAACGACTCGAACAACAAGGAATCACGCCAGGCTATCCAGACTGAAGTTACGGCACTGAGCAAGGAACTAACTCGCATCAGCGAGTCGACAAACTTCAACGGCACCCAGCTTCTCGACGGCACTAAGTCGATGCTGAGCTTCCAGATCGGCGCCAACGCCGAGGCCAGCAGCCGCATTGAGGTTGACCTCGGCAAGTCCAACGTTGCTACGGTCGCCAACGCCATCGGCGGCGGTACGAACGTCAAGGCAGTGACCACCATCGCCGATGGAGCCGTTCAGCTCAGCGGCGTCGCCTTTGACGCCACGACTGTGACCGGCGACGTCAACATCAAGCAGGCCGGCGGGCTCAGCTTCACAGCGAGCTTCGGTGCGGCCGACAGCACTCGTACGGATGCCGATGTGCTCGCCAAGCTGAAGTTAGCTGCAACGTCGTCCGGGGGCAATTTCACCGTGACGGCAAATGCCACCGACCCCAGCAAGTACACCATCCAGTCGCAGGATGCTTCGCTCGCCAGCGGCGCGACGAACGCGATCACGGTCTCCACCACAAGCGCCGGCACGGTGTCGACCTCAGGCGTGGCCATCAACAAAGCCACCGTATCCGGCATTGTGACAATTACGCAGGCAAACGGCGATTCGATTAGCCATGACTTTGGCGGGGCAACTAGCACGCTCACTAATGCTCAAATCGTGACTGCGTTCAACACCGACACCAGCAACGGTGGCAACGCTAGCAAGTTCACGATCAGTGAGCACGCAACAACGGCCGGTTTGTTCACCATCACCTCGGCGAACAAGACTCTCACGGACCCGACGAACGATGGCATCACGGTTTCTGGAAACACGGCTGGTGCGGTGTCGACCAAGGGTTCGACGTACACAATCGCGACTGGCAACAAGTTGACCTTCGCCCAGGGTGGCGGACAAACTGCGGAGTTCACCATCACCGCTGACGAGACTGACATTGACACGCTTGTGATTGCGTTGAACAAGACCACCGGTACTGGTATCGGAGCAACGTTCCTTGCCAGCAATGATGGCGGAGCGTTGAAGATCACGTCGGTGGATGCCACCAAGAACAATGCAACGACTAACGCGATTACCGTTAGTGCTACGACTGCGACCGGTGGAACGGCCGTGTCTTCTGTGGCGCTAACGGCTTTCAGCGCAGCAGGCACAGCCGTGGGCTCTGCAGGCCCCGAGGTCGCCTCGACCGGTGTGACCGATGGTACCGACGCCTATGAGCAGGTTTCGACGACGGCCAACGTTACGACCGTCGTTGCGGCCCTGGACTTCTCGTCTGCGGCCAACGCGGCACTTGCGCTGACGGAAATCGACGCCCAGATCACCCAGGTGTCGAGCGCCCGCGCCGAGCTCGGTGCCAACCAGAACCGGTTCGAGAGCGTCATCAAGAACCTGGCCGTCTCGAAGGAGAACCTCACCGCTGCCGGTTCGCGTATTCGCGACACCGACATGGCCGAGGAAATGGTCAAATACACCCGGGCGAACATCCTGTCGCAGGCCGGAACCGCCATGCTCGCGCAGGCCAACCAGTCCAACTCGGGCGTTCTGCAACTGCTCCAGTAACACCGGTACAACCAAACAAACAGGTCGATCCTGACCTGAGCCTGGCCGCAGTCAAAGAGCGAATTGGACGTCGCTCTTCAGCTGCGGCCAGGCTATTTTCATGTCGTGACCTCCGTTTCGTAGGCCTGGTCGCGTAGGTCAATGGCGATCTCGGCGGGCTCGATCAGCGGATTGGTCGGGCTGCAGAGGTAAGCGCGAGCCAGTCTCGGATACGTCCCCATCCCGTTGGTCGAGCCTGCCGAGACCCGCGTGGACTGGCGGGGTCGGTGTCGGGAAGCCAGCCATTCCGCATCCGCTACCCGGCCTGTGGGTAACTTTTACGGGCTGGGCGGCACGGTGCCACTCTGGTGGCCATGCCGTATACATACATGGTGAAGTGCTTCGACGGGTCGTTCTATATTGGCAGTACGTGGAGCCTGGAGCGGCGGATCTGGCAGCACAATCACGGCAAGGAGGAGGGCGGTTCCAGCTACACGGCCGCCCGCCGGCCCGTCGTACTCGTCTACTTCGTGGAGTACGAGCTCATGATCGATGCCTACGGACGCGAGAAGCAGCTGCAGAACTGGGGCCGAAAGAAGCGGGTCGCGCTCATGGAAGGGCGGATTGCGGATCTGGTCAAGCGGATGCCCCCGGGCGGTGGCGTGGACGGCGTCGGCGACGCGGCTACCTGAGACGGGTCGCGTTGGTCGATGGAGATCTCGGCGAGTTCGATCAACGGCAAGGGGGATTGTCGAACAGGGTGGGGACGGCAGAATGCACGTGCACCCCGTTGCCTCATGTCAATACCTCTGGCAAGGTTTTTCATTGCCTCAAATGAGAACCTCCGCGGACTTAGCGATTGAACGAGTGGTTGACGGCCGGTTTGGACGGCGCGGGCTTCTTGGCCCAGTGACAAGGTCTCGAGTTCGCCGGTGAGGGCCAGGATTTTCCTGGATAGGGCCGCGGGCTTGAGCTGTTTGAACTGCGCATTCATATGAATGATCGGTCGCTTCCGCACCGTCTCGTCCTTGATCGCGCGTTGGTGCGGGGTCGTCGCCGTGTCGTACTTCTTGGTCACCTTCGCCCCGTGCCGCTGCTTGAACACCAGCTTCTGTTGGGGCAGGAGGTAATTGGTGAAGATGCGGTCCAGTTCCCAAATCTCGTTGAGTTTGGCCAACTCGGACGGAGTGTCGTAACGGAGGTAACCCACCAATTCACGGACATGGGTCCAGTTCTTTTGCTCAACGTGCGCCCCGTCGTTGCTGTGCTGCGACCGGGACCTCGTGAAGGTGATCTCATGGTCGAGGCAGTACCGGTAGAGATGCTCGTTGATAAATTCCGAGCCGTTGTCCGAGTCGATCCCGATGATCGGGAAAGGGAACACCTCCATCACATGCTGCAACGCTTCAAACACCCACCTCGATGCCTTGTTTTTCACGGACCGGTTTACTGTCCACCCGGTCGAGATGTCAGTGACAGTCAGGGTGAAACAGAATTCGCCGGACGCGTTGCCACCCTCATGACCGACTAGATCGATCTCCACAAAACCCGGAACAGCGTCATCCCAATCGGCCCAGGTTCGGATCGGGATCTGCGACTTCAACAACGTCCCTGGCTTCGTATGCGAGCGCCCGCGTGACATCATCTTTGCCCGCTCCGGCGCCAACCGGCGGTCAATCGTCGCGGCGCTCATCCGCACCAGCAAGGCCGCGTCCTCGTCGCTGAGGTCGAGCTCACCATCGCGACGCAGCATCGGCACCAACACCCCCAGCATCGGCGCGAGTCGCTTCCCTGCCGGCGCACGTAACACCGCCCTACACTTCACCAAGGCCTTCGTCACGGCCGACCCATAGGTCGGAGCTCGCCCCGGCCGCGGCCTCACGATCTTCAACGCCGCAGCCCCGCGCAACGCCGCACGCGCGTAGTCGCGATGCCAGCCCGTCAACTCGACCAGCTCGTCCAGAATGCGGGACTTACCCGCTCGGTCCGCGCTCCGATACGCGAGCGCTTTCTTCTGCGTCACAGCCTGCCGCTGCGTCATTGTCAGCTCCATAGAAACGGGCGTAACGCACATCCATCACCAAGTCAGAAACCACGCCGCAAAGCGGAGGTTTTCTACTGAGGCAACGAATCCACCTACGCGTAGGTTTTCTATGAGTCAACGCGTGCACTTGCGGATGACGAGTTGTCGGCGTAATCTAATCGGAGCGCGGGGCAATAGTTCCGCGAAGTGAACTCGGTAGCCTTCCGGACGGTTGGTGTACCGAGTTTCGCGCGTTAAGCGATCAGCCTACGCACGTTGATGATCATAGGGTCCGCGCGTCGACGCCAATCGCCGCCGCGGACGAAACTCCATGCGACCGCGTCGGGGACCCATAGCAGGGGTTCGGCGACCGACCGCTCGTGCGCATAGGACACGTTCTTATGCAAGGCCCGCGCGAACAGTTCGTCACGGAGAACTTTCTTGTCGAAGGCGACAACAGAGTCGTCCTGCTCCAGCACGATGCGGCTTGCCCCGAGCACGGTAATATACTCGACCACTGCAGCCAGACACAACGCTCGAGCCTGCGCTTCAGGCATGCCGGCCGCCTCATACACATACGTTTGAATGCCCAGGTCACAGAGAGTCGAAAGGATGAGCCGGCGTCGAGAATCGCTTTCGCTCACGAAATGGATGCGTCGCTGGTCTTTCATACGCAGCTGCATGAGTGTTTTCCGCACGATCGGACTGTCCTGGGTGCGCAGGGCCACTGAAACAATGGTGTAGGCCTTGCTCTTGCTCTCGTCGAGGTACAAGGTCGTCACTTGTCGCCTTGCGCCTCTCAGAAATTGATAGGTTCGGCATTCTTCGGTCGCGTCTTCATGACAGACGTCCTCGCCACTGTCGAGCAGACAGAGAGGGTCGTGAAAGGGCGGACATCGTTGCATCCGGTTGGCGAATTAAGTTATACCGCTTAACGCGACTCTACCCACAAAGATTCGAGCCAGGCGAGATTGCTGTGACCACGTTTCCCGCTCGATCCGGGTGCGGCCGCGCTTGTGACCGGCCGAGGTCGTCGGGAATGTGTGCAGAGTACCCTGCGTGATCCTCATATGGTCAAGGGGGATGAGCGGTGGGTTTTGACGCTGGTATCCACGCCCTAGACGTGGTTGAAAACTTATGAGATCACGGTCACGACCCGCGGAAGATTGACGCTGGCTGGCCTCGAAAACTGGTCATGCAGCATCCGTTGTGTGAACTCGCTTGTAGAGGGCAGCTCAAATGGGGCGGGTTCATCCGATGAAGGCGAAGGCGCGCGCGGCAGCCACAACTGCCGGACCTGCGGTAGCCAACGGTTGATCGCGGAGCATGAGCGCTGGTGCCTGATCATCTAGCTGCGGGTTCATGCCCTTGAACCACGACTGCACCGTAGCAGCCCCCTCGCGCTCGCGCAGTAGCGCGGCCACAAAATACGCGGTGCGGAGTCGATCGAGTTTGTCCTCAGATAGCTTGGTCTGCCCGGTCGCCCATTCATTTACTTGGCGGGTCGAGGTGACCCGGCCCATGTACGCGACAAGCCGCGCGCCGAGAATCTCGCGAAGGCCCGATGCGATTTCGGCCGGTGTGAACCGCACTGATTCTTCGTGCGCGCGAAGCCCTGGACGTTGCGTTGTGGTGGGTCTCATGTTCCTATTACAGTCGCAATTTCAAGGAAAAGCAAGTATAAAGCACCCAAGAGTGCAGTCTATTCCGCAGCCCGAAGTGCATGTATTTTGCTTGGATGTAGGGTCGACGCCAATGCCTGGTCTCGGGGACGCCCCATTTCGATGGCCGAGCCGGTCTCGGGAAGCCGGCCATCCCGCATCCGCCAGTGGATAACTTTTGCGGGCCGGCCGGCATGGTGCCACTCTGGTCGCCATGCCTTATGCATACATGGTGAAGTGCTTCGACGGGACGTTCTATATCGGCAGCAGGTAGAGCCTGGAGCGGCGAATCGCCGATTTGGTGAAGCGGATGCCACCGGAGGTGGGCTGCCCGGCGGGTACCTGAGACAGATCGCGTTGGTCGATGGCGATCGCGGCAAGCTCGATCAGCGAGATGGGTGGGTTGTCGAGACTGCTCAAGTCTGCGCGATGCTGGCCTTCCACGTCGCGCTGGCGTGCGCCGCCGCGCCCGATACGGGCGCGCTATGCCGGTTACCGTAACGCGAGCCAGTATTGGGCGCGGTCAACGCGCTGGGCCAACCGCCGGGCCGGGAACCGCGCCGAATCCACGGTCCCGCGAGCGGTGTGCCAGCGTTCGACAGGGGCGGGCGGCGACCGCGCATCCCATCGGGCACCACACGGCAAAATGCACAGTATTCCTTATGTTATCTTTCAGTGAGCACTCAGACAGGTGCCGATTTCACTGGGGGAATTTCTTGGCGCGCAACGGCAGCTTCGCTGGCTAAACCGGCACACCGACGCCCGACGGTGTCGTAACAGACCCACCTACATCTTTCATCGCGTCGCCGCCACGAGAAGCACCACTTTCGTGACCGACGCCCTGCGCAGCGGAGTGACCACGTGAACCAAACCACAGCGAAAGCCCCAAGAAGACGATTGCGCCGAGCCTTGCACGCCATCGTCGCGGTTGCGACAGCGCTCGTTTTGACCGGATGCGGCGCGCTGATCGACACGACGATGATCGTCGCGAGCGACGGCAGCGGCTCGCGCGTCATGACGCTGACGCTTGCGGCCGACGATGCGGCCAATCTGGTCGGGGGAGCAGCGGCGGTTGACGCATCCGTTCAAAAGTATCTGCCGGCCGAACTGAGCTATAGCGGTGTTCAGGTAGCGCCCGACGGCGGCATCGTGCTCTCGCTCACGATGGCCTTTGCCGACTCTGCGGACTATCAGAAGAAGGCGCAGGCGCTGCTCGCGGGCGGCGGAGACACCACGTCGGAGGTCAACTTCTCGGTGACCGATTCCCTGCTGGTTAAGGGCATCACGCTCGATGAGGACTTCACGAGTTATAGCCTGCTCAAGTGGATGTTCGATGGCTTGCTCGCCGACGGCGTTGTTGCCGGCACCGACTCCTCGAACATGTACGAGGTCGGCGTGACCGTGCTGGACTTTGCCGGCACCAGCGTCACACAAGGCAGCACCTACGACTACTCGAGCGTCATCGACAACGGCTTCACCGAGGTCTCGATGGCCACGGACATCACCGATATCGACCAGATCGAGCGCCGGATTTTCTTCTCGGTTGCAGCGGCGCAATACGCCGCAAACGAGGCCGTCTACGATGAGTACTTCAGCCAGTCGACTCCGACCGGCGCCGACCTGACGATGGTGTCGCCCGGCACCTGGGACCTGCTGTTCAGCGGCGACGCTGCAGTTATCGCCAGCGCCACCGACCAGGCGCTGGGCACAACCGGCAGCACGTTCGAGGTGAAATCGGGCGCCGACACCAACGACGCGGCCACGCTAACTAAATCGGTCACCGAGTTCGCCAGTTGCGCGAACATCTGTGCCACCGGTGGCGATGGCGCCATTCACGACGCGGTCAGCGCCGGAACCGACTACCAGCCGCAGGTCATCGACGTCGACCTGTCGGCCGACACCCCGGTGCGGTTCGACAATTCCCCACCCATCACGTCCGTTGCCGCGGACTTCACCTTCGCAGCCTTCGGCTCCGTCACGGCGACCATGGCGTTCACGGTGGACAACACCGATGTAACCCTCGTCGGCGACGGCTTCACGAAGCTGTTTACCCCGGCCACAGGTTCCCTCACGTCGAAGAAGGGTGCCTCTGACACCACCTTCACGGCCGTCATTACCGGGAAAGACGCCGAGGCCTTCGCATCCGCTTATGCGAAGTGGTCGCCGGGTGCGACGGTATCGGCGACCGAGAGCGCCGACTCCGGTTTCTTCGCTCGCGACTACAGCTACACGATCGACGCGGGCCTCGGCAAGATCACCGGAAACCACGAGGTCACGGGAGACACGACGACAACGATCAGCCTGCCGCTCGGCCAGCGCATGACCGCGGCGACGTCAGAGCCAGACGAGGCCACTGGGCTCATCGGAACGACACTGAAATATTCGAGCGCGGACACCCGCGTGTCGATTCAGAGCAGTGGCCCCACGGTCGCCGGATTCTTTGTTCTCGCCAGCCTTGCCCTCGCCGTCATCGCCGGAATCATTGTGCTCGTGAAGTATCGACGCCTGGTACTGACGAAGCTGCAGGCCGCGCGGGTGCGGTTCGACCAGGGAAGAGTACCGAGCACGCTCGGCACCACGTTCCCGGCTGCGCCGCCGCGCACGAGTGGGTCGGGATCGCTCTTCGGTCTGCCGGCCATTGCACTACGGCCGCGGCCGAATCAGTCCATGCTCGACTGGCCGATGCAGCGACATCCGTTGCGGCCGCCGGGCGCCCTGATACACCTGGCGAAGTCTGGGAAGCGGGTCACGGTGAAACTGCCGTCCCTGTTCAGTCAGCCGGCGACGCCACGGCCGCGAACGAGTGGCGCCAACCTCTTTGACCTTTCTGACGCGCTCGGCACCAGCCGTCCGCGCAGCACCACCTCCAACTGACGCAAGGACAACCACATGTTTGAATCCGAATCAACCACCACCGCCCCGGGTTTCGGCCCGCCCAGCACCACCGCCGCGACCGACACTCTCGCGTCGCCCACCGCAGCCATGGTCGACTACCCGTTCCGCCTGCTCGCCGACGAGATCGTGCTCGGCACCTACCCCATCACGCGCAAGCGCCGCCCGCTCGGCTCGCTCGTGAGCTACCTCTTCGTCACCGACTCCCGGGTGGTTTACTCCGCCGAAGGCAAGACGTTCTGCTCCTCCTCGATTCAGACCAAGGAGTATCAGGTTCCAAAAATTGAGGGCATCGAGATTGGCCGTCACCGTGGGCTCAACGCCCTCGGAGTCGCCGTCAGCATCGGGGTCGTCCTCAACTTTCTCGGAATGGTCATGCTCGCGGTTCTCGCGGGTACCAGCGACTATGTCCCTGCGGAATTCGGTCTCGGAGGCGCATTTCTCGCAATCGCGTCCCTGGTCGTGGGCATAATCGTGATTGCAATCCTGCGCCGGTCGACAGCCACACTCAAGGTGGTCGGACCGCAGAACTCGCAGACCCTGGCCAACGAGACCGACCTGCTGAAGCTTTTCATGATGATCTTGCTCTTTCTGATCTTCGGCGTCTTCATCGGCTTCACGGTTGTAGTCTGGGCTCTCATTCGCGAACTCGGCGTGTTCAAAGCCGACGACGCCCAGTCCTACGCCGACGCCGACAACATCGACCGCATCGCGCACGAGGTCGGCGCGCTGATCCTCGACGTGCAGGCACGCGGCAAGCTCGCCGGTCGGGACTGATTACAATAATGCGACTCACGAACGGATGCCTGCCCGCTGACGGTTCGCAGACGCGTGCCGTCACCACGACGCCAGGGCACGTGGCCCGGTGATCGACGCGGTGAAAGACGCGGTGAGCGGCCTGGAGAGCGCGGTCGAGCTGTTGACGAACGTGGCCGGAGCCCTGCAGGAGGCATCCGACTTGGTGACGGACACCGCCGAGTTGGTGGGGAACGTCAGCGAAACGCTGCAAAACCCCAGTGCAGTTATCACGGAGGTCCTCGCCGGGCTGCTCGGGGGAGCTGCGTCTGCGTCACCGGAGGCTGCGGCGGGGGCGGCCGTACCGGCAGCTGCCGAGGCGGCAGACGCAGCCGGCGTTCCGCCCGTGGTCGCACTCGATCCACTCAGCGCCCTTGATGGGGCTATCGACACGGTCAACGGTGTTCTCGACGTGCTGGAGAAGGCGCTCGGGCTGCTGGAACGAGTCGATGCGCTCTTCGACAGCCCGGCGCCCGAGCCCTCAAGTGCACCGTCGAGTCAGTCTTCTAGTCAGTCTACCAGTCAGGCGTCGAGTCAGTCTTCTAGTCAGGCATCGAGCCAGCCCTCCAGCCAGCAATCCAGTGCAGCCGTTGCTGCTTCTGCGGGAGCGGCGTCAGCGACGGCCGGAGTCGGACAATCACAGGGTGATGTCAACCAGACTGGGGACACTGTCACCTACGGGGACACCAACCAGACCATCAACAATTCGGTCAATGCCCCCAGCAACACCAGCAACGCGGTGACCAACACCACTACGTCCGCACCCAACGCTTCGATCTCGGTCATCAATAACCAGTCCATAACGGTGGAGGCTGCCGCGGCCGCGCCGGCCCCGACCCAGCAGGCTCCGACCCAGCAGACACAGGGTCCGGCTCCTGTGCAGCAAACTTCGGCTCCAGGTCCTGCCGCGGTACAGGCTCCGACGCAGCAGGCGCCGGCTCCGGGAATGACTCCGGTTCCGGCACAACCGGCTGCGGCGCCGGACCCAGCGCAGGCCGTGACGCCGGACCCAACGCAGGCACCTGCGCCTGACCCAACGCAGGCCGTGACGCCGGACCCAACGCAGGCCGTGACGCCGGACCCAACGCAGGCCGTGACGCCGGACCAAGCGCAGGCAGCGACGCCCGACCAAGCGCAGGCAGTGACGCCCGACGCAACACAGGCACCCTCGCCTGAGCCAACGCAGGCACCGGCGCCTGAACCGACTCCCGCCCCGGTAGAGGCCCCGACTCCGCCGCCCCAGGACGCCACACCGAGCCCGGAACCAGACAACGACCCTGAAATGGACTGGTGAGCCGTGGCCTTCACTGAAGAAGTGGTCAGCGGCGACGTACTGACCGATGCCTGCGGTTACATCGGTGCGAACCCGGCCGAATTCGGCGTTCACGGCGTTGGTGGAACGGGGATCGCGCTCAATGACCCGATGATGGGACGGCACGTTCTCTACATCGGCGGCATCGGAACGGGAAAGACCGTGGGGCTCTCTGCTCTGATCAAAACGATCCGTGGCGGGCTCAAGCCGGATGACGTCATGGTGTTCTTCGATACCAAGGGCGATTACTACGAGGCCTTCCACCAGCCGGGTGACGCCGTGATCGCGGCGACAACGGCCGCTGAGTATGAGGGCCAGGTTTCCTGGAACCTGTTCGAAGAATTCCGTGATGTGCCACTCGGGCGCGAGGTCGATGACGAGATTCTGGAGGTGTGCAACGGACTGTTCTCCTCTCTGATGGAGAACGCCGGTGATAACGCCTACTTTGCCAATGCGGCACGGGACGTCTTCGTTGCTTTGGTCACCGCGATGTACCGAGAGTCGGCCGATCGGTCGAATCAAGACATTCGCATGCTCGTCGGCGGCATGACGATCCCAGAAATGCACGAGCTGCTCGACAAGCCGGAAAACGGCGACCTGCGCGGAGCGAAACACTACATTGCCAAGGAAGGCGCCAACTCCACCATGGCGACCATGGCCTTCATGCAGCAGGTGATTCAGGAGTCATTCCGTTCCTCCTTCGGCCGGGTGGGCGACTTCTCCATTCGCCGGTTCGTGCGCGCCAAGGGTGCCCGTGCGCTCTTTCTGGAGTACGACATTGCCTCCGGCACCATGCTGGCGCCAATTTACAAGACGATGATCGACGTGGCCATGAAAGAGGCGATGTCGCGTTCCCGCGCCGGCGGCCGCGTGTTCTTCGTACTCGATGAGTTTGCTCTGCTGCCGGAGCTGACCCACCTGTCTAACGGGTTGAACTTCGGAAGGTCGCTCGGTCTCAGGTTCATCGTCGGGACGCAGAATATCAAGCAGGTTCAGAACATGTACGGAGAGCAGATGGCGGCATCGGTTCTCTCATCGTTTGGAACGGTGTTCGCATTTCGCCTCTATGACGGCGATTCACGGGCATTCGTGCGCGACCGGTTCGGCAAGAACAAGAAGGTTTCGCGGTTCGAGTCTGTGGTGCGAAACACCGGCATGATCGAAAAGGCTGACGACGGTTATGTCGTCGAAGACTGGGATCTGTCTCGACTGCCGGTGGGAACCTGCATCGCGGCGATCCCCGACCATGCTCCGTTGAGATTCACCTTCGCCTTCGAGCACTAGCACGACCCGGCGTGAGGCCGGTGCAACCCCGGCCTCACGCCCAGATTCTCGCCGGGTTTTCTAACCGCCGAGCATGCGCGGTCGATAGCTTATGATGCTGGCCCATGGATGGGCCGGAGCAGCATCATTTGTTCATGGAGGACACACCATCAGCGTGCAAACAGACACACGAAGTGCGGCGACTCACGCTTACCGCCAGGGCGCACGGCATTCGCCGAACCCCAGCCGCGGTGTTGCCCTGATCAAAATGGATGCCGCCTCCACGTTCACGACGCCGCATCCCTCCCAGCCGGTGCTCCACCCTCAGCCCTCTCATTAGCGCAGCTGACCCTCAATCTTGTATGGCGGTAGCGAACCGGCGAACTGGACCTCGCTCAACACTGCCGTCATACAGACCCCGTACTACATGATCAATCGAGCACCAGGAGAGGCATCCCATGTCGATGGCAGTCGATGGGCTCATCAGCGGTCTGGACACGACGTCCCTCATCAACTCCCTGATGACCCTCGAGGCTGGTCCCCAGAACCAGCTCAAAGCCAAGGTCACGAGCACGAACACGCTCATGGCCGCGCTGCAGGGACTGAATAGCTCGATCGCGTCCCTCGCGACGCTCGCCGGCAAGGCGACGGCGACCGATGCGCTGGACCTGTACTCGGCGAAGAGCAGCTCGACCGGTGTATCGGTGACGGCCGGGGCATCCGCTACGGCCGGCTCGATCGACATTGTTGTCGACCAGCTGGCCAAGGCTCAGGTCTCTGTTTCCAGTGCGGTCTCCGCCTGGCCCGGATCAACCTTTTCGATCACCAACACGGCGTCGGGGGTAGCAACGACGATTTCGGCCGGAACAACGAACCTCGACGATATCGTCACCGCGGTGAACGCCTCGGAATCCGGCGTCAAGGCTGTCAAGGTTGCTGCTGGCACAGACGCGAGCGGTAACCCGCTCTATCGCCTGCAGTTCACGGCGACAGCGACCGGCGCCGACAGTGCATTTTCGTTCTCTTTCGACCCGGCCGACGCGGGGGATCCCGCGATGACGCAGATCACGGCCGCTCAGGACGCCAAAGTGCGGCTCTGGGCCGGCAGCGACGCCGAGCAGATCATCACCTCGTCGACCAACACCTTCAGCGACCTGCTTCCGGGAGTGTCGGTGACGGCATCCGCTGTGGCAACCGAAGCCGTGACCATCAGCGTGTCGCGCAACGATGCCGCGGTGAGCACGATCGCCTCCGACCTGGTGAGCGCCCTCAACGGGGTGTTCGCGCTGATCTCGACCAAGAGCGCCGTGGTGAACAGCACCGACTCGAGCGGCAAGGCCGTGTTGTCGGCCGGTGTATTCAGCGGCGACAGCACGGTGCGCGATGTGAAGCAGCAGATTCTAAACGCTGCCAGCCAGCCGATCGACGGGCGCTCTCCGTCGGAGATCGGCATCAGCATCACCAAGAGCGGCACGATGGAGTTCGACTCGGCCAAGTTCGCCACGGCCATGGCCGAAGACCCGGAATATGTGAAAGGCGTGCTCGCCACGATCGCCTCCCGAGTCGAGGCCGTCGCCGAGAACGCGTCGGACAAGTACGACGGCATGATCACCTCGCGAATCACCGGGCAGGAATCGCTCGTGAAGAGCCTCGGCACCCAGATCGACAGCTGGGACGTGAGACTGGCCTCGCGGCGCTCAACCCTCGAGCGCACCTACTCGGCCATGGAAGTACAGCTCAGCAATATGAACGCACAATCCGCATGGCTCACCGCCCAGGTGAGTTCACTGACCAACTCGACGAAGTGACGACGATGACAGCAGCGACCCAGGCCCAGCGCTCGCGCTACAACCGCGACGCGGTGCTTTCGGCGACGCCGGTGCGCCTGCTCACCATGCTGTACGACCGTCTGCTGCTCGACCTGAACCGGGCCGAAGCCGCGCAGCTGCGCCAGGACTGGCAGATCGCGTCGGATAACCTGCTGCACGCCCAGGCCATTGTGTCTGAGCTGAGCACCTCGCTCAATGTTGAGGCGTGGGACGGCGGCGAGGGATTGTTCTCCTTGTATACGTATGCGTCGACGGCCATGATGAGCGCGAACACGAGCCGCAATTCGGAGCGCACGCGGGAGTGCATCGCGCTGCTCGAGCCGCTGCGGCAGACCTGGCACGAAGCGGCCGGGATGCTGCCGGCCACGCCGGCCCCGGCGGCTCGAGTCGGCGGAGTGCTCGGCATTGGCTAACCTGTCGGCTTGGGAGGCGGTGCTCGAGGACCTCGAGCTGCGAGTGGATGCTGCGGCTCGGTCGATTACGGGCGTCACCGATAGCGGGCGGGCGGGTTCCGTTTCTGGGGTGGCGGTCTCGGCAGGCTCGACCAACGACATGTGGGTGGTGCCACGGGGGCTCGGGGCCATTCCGGCGCAACTCGCTGAACGCGTACGGGACCTGCTACAGAACCAACAGAAGCTCATTGGCGAGCTCGAGACGGCGCGCAATCTGACTGCGAAGCACCTTGCCGCGGTGCGGGCGGTGCCGCCGAAGCGCGACGCGCGGGCATCCGTTTATCTCGACGTTGATGGCTGACCGGTCTCTCTGGGTCACCTCACGCCACGCGCTACGACGTGTCATATATTTGCCGGTTTACCCTGCGGCGACGGCCGGGAAACGGGCCTAAATTCGGCTCCACGCGGCCCAACCGGCTGTATCGCCACAATTTTTGAAATCTTTCTGCAAAACTCCTAACGCAGCATCTACCCCAGCCGATAGGTACTATCGAGCACGGATTGCTCACCATCGGGCCAAGGATTGGCCGTTTATGTCTTTCGTCGACGAAACGGGTAGTTGTGCTTGATTCCGTGACCTCTGTGGCCCTCACCAGCGCACTGGATGGCCTCGCGCTACGCCAGCGCACCATCGCGAACAACATCGCCAACATCAATACGCCGAACTATCACGCCAAGGTTGTCTCGTTCGAGAACGCCCTGGCCCAGTCGGTGCAGGCCGGCGAAGGTAACGTCACCGCGGCCACGACGCGTTCCACCGAGGCGACGAACCTCAACGGCAACAACGTGAACCTCGACACCGAGACCCTCGCCAACATCGACGCTCTGCTGCGCTACCAGTTCGCGGCGAAGGCCGTTGAAGGCCCGGCGACGGCCATGCGTACCGCCCTACGGACCAACTGATGACCGACGCGATCAGCATCTCCGGCAGCGGCATGACGATGCACCGCAAGTGGCTCGACGCCATTGCCGACAACCTGGCCAACGCGAACACGGTCAAGGCCACCAACGGTCCAGCCTTTCAGGAGCGCTTCATCATGGCTCAAGAAGGTCAGGGTACCTCCGGGGTCGCCGCGTCTGCCGCTTTCGGAGACGCGGCTGGAACTCTCGTCTATGAGCCGACGCATCCGCTCGCTGATGAGGCCGGCTACGTGCGTTACCCCGACATTGACATGGCCGAGCAGATGGCACACCTCATCATGGCCCAGCGTGGATACCAGGCCAACGCTGCCGTGGTTGACCGGGCCAAGACCGCTTACGAAGCAGCATTACAGATCGGACGTGGCTGATGCCTATTGGCGCAATCGGCTTTCCCCCCGCCATCATTGGCGCCAGCACCACTGGCGGGGTCATGGGCTCTTCGAGCACCACCGCGACCGATGGGGCCGGCTTCGGCAACGCGCTGTCCGGCGCCGTCGACAACCTGCAGGGCCTGTCGTCCGCATCCAACGAACTTTCCATTCAGGCCGTCAACGGCAGCCTCGATGACATTCACACCGCCACCATCGCCAGTACCCGTGCACAGCTCACGATGGAACTCGTCGCTGCCATTCGTAACAAAGGCGTCGACGCATTCAACGAGATCATGAGGATGCAGGCATAATGCCCCGTCAGGTAAGTTCGATATTTCGCCGCTTCGGCAATGCCGTTCGCGAATTCACCGTCGCCCAGCGCACGGTGGCCATCATTGGCATCGCCGTGCTCGTGCTCGGCGCATCCGCGCTCGGCATGTTCCTCACCAAGCCTGCCTACACCCCCCTATTCACCGGTCTCGGCGGCGCGGACGCCAGCAGCATCGTCGACCAGCTCACCGCAGACGGCATCAGCTATGAACTCGCCGATGGCGGTGCCAGCATCCTTGTTCCCGAAGCGGATGTCTACAGCCAGCGCATCAAGGCTTCTGCGGCCGGCCTGCCCTCCTCGAGCACCGGGGGATACTCGCTGCTTGACACCATGGGTGTCACATCGAGCGAGTTTCAGCAGTCGGTGACCTACAAACGTGCCCTCGAGGGCGAACTAGCCCAGACCATCGGAGCGATGGACGGCGTGCAGACCGCGTCGGTACAGCTGGCAATCCCGGAAGACAGCGTCTTTGTATCTGAGAAGCACGCGCCGACGGCATCCGTTTTCGTGCAGGCCCGCAACGGTGTCACCCTGTCGAGCGACCAGGTTCAGGCGATTGTGCACCTGACGAGCGCCTCCATTGACGGCATGAAGGCCTCGGATGTGGCCGTCGTAGACTCGACCGGCACCGTACTTTCGGCTGTCGGAATTGGCGCCACCGGCTCCGCCGACAAGCAGGTTTCCGACTATGAATTCGGCGTACAGAGCGCCGTGCAGGCCATGCTCGACAAGGTCGTCGGTGTCGGCAACGCCACCGTCGTCGTCGCCGCTGACCTGAGCACCGAATCAGCCTCCCGCGTCGAAGAGTCCTTCACCTCCCCGACCGAAGCGCTCACCCTGAACGACTCGGTCGACACCGAGACCTACACCGGCACCGGCGGCGCGGCGGCCGGCGTGCTCGGCACCGACACGGCGGCCACGACAGAAGGAACCGACGGTACCTTCACCTCCGAATCCACGACCCGCAACAATGCCGTGAACAAGGTCACCGAGAACCGCACCATTCCGGCCGGATCGATCACTCGGCAGACGGTATCCGTCGCCCTCAACGCCGACGCTGCCGGTGACATCAACGTTGCCGATGTCACCTCGCTGGTCACCTCGGCGGCCGGCATCGACGCCGTGCGCGGCGACGCCGTGACCGTTGAGGTCGTGGCCTTCAGCACCGCTGGCGCGACCGCAGCGGCCGCCGCGCTCAAAGCGTCGACGGATGCCGCCTCAGCAGCGGCCACCGCCGAAATCATTCGCGTCGCCGTCATCACGCTCGGCATCGTGGCCGCCATCGTCGTCAGCCTCGTGTTCTACGCCAGGCGGTCACGCCGTCAGCGCCGCGAATCGGTCGAGATCGGCGAACTCAGCGAGACGCAGGGCATGCTCGGCGGCGTTGGCGGTGTCGGCGCTCTCACCGGACCCGGCGCCAACCCTTCGAACTCTGCCATGGCCGGTCCTGGCTCCCTGTTCTTCAACCCGACCGACCTGCCGACCCAGGTCATTCGTACGGTTCACTTTGAACCGACGGAAGCAGACATCCGTCGTGGAGAAATCGACGCACTGGCTCAGAACGACCCCCGCGGCATGGCTGAGCAGCTGCGCGGCCTGATGGATGACCGGCAGAGCGCATGACCGAGACCGTAGCGATCCCCACGGTCGCCCGAACGGATACTCCCCTCACCGGCACCCAAAAAGTCGCCGTCGTGCTCATGAACATGGATCGCCAGCGCGCGACCGAGGTCATGAAGGAATTCACCGAGGTCGAGGCCGAGGATATCGTCTCCGAGATCGTGCAGCTACGCAAGGTCGACTCCAGCATCGCCGAGGCGATTCTGACCGAGTTTCACGAGATGACCCAGCGCGGTGGGCGTCACGCCCGCGGTGGCCACGACTTCGCGATGGGCCTGCTCGAAGCCTCCTTCGGCGCCGAGCGTTCGGCTGGCATGATGACCCGCGTGGCGACCTCGATGGCCAGCAAGGCGTTCGAGTTTCTCGACTCCTCCGAACCCACCGATGTGCTCAACCTGCTCGACGGCGAAATGCCGCAGACCATCGCCCTCGTACTCGCGCACCTGCGCCGCGACCAGGCTTCCGGTGTGCTCACCGGCATGGACCCGGCCCTGCGCACCGATGTGGCACGCTGCATCGCCACGATGGGCAGCGCCACCCCCGAATCCATCCGCGTCGTGACCGAGTCCCTCAAGCAGCGGGCGGGTTCCCTCGCCTCTCGCGAGGTCACCGAAGTCGTTGGCGGAATTCAGCCGCTCGTCGATATTCTCAATCAAGCCGATGCCGCCACCGAGCGCGCCTTGCTGGAAGGCCTCGAAGAGAGCGACCCCGCTCTGGCCGAAGAAGTGCGCTCGCGCATGCTGACTTTCAACGACATCGTCAAGCTCGAAAGCCGGGACGTGCAGCAGGTTCTGCGCGGAATCGACACCACGGTTCTCGCGATGGCGATGAAGAGCACCACCCTCGCGGTCTCCGAAGTCATTCGTGCGAACCTATCCGAGCGCAATCGCGACGTGCTCGACGACGAGATCCGCAGCCTAGGCCCGGTTCGCATGAGCCAAGTCGAGGATGCCCGTGCAAGTGTTGTGCGCGCCATTCGCGACATGGAAGCCCAGGGAATCATCACTGTGCAGCGCGGATCGGACGACGAATATGTCAGCTGACACCGTTTTCGGTCGAATCTCCTTTCCCCGCCTGCACAACGACGAGCGCATCCGCGCCGACGAAACCGCGCGCGCTCAGGGGCACGCTGCCGGCTACGCCGAGGGCCTGCGGGCAGCGACGGTCGAGATCGATCGCGTCAAGCTCGACCTTCAATCGGAAAGCGAAGAGGGCGCGCGTCTCGTAGCGGCGAAAATGGATCGCGGAGTGCGCGTGCTGAATGCCGCAGCAGCCGCCCTCGACCAGCGCAGCCTGCCGGTGCTGGGCGACGCCGAAAACACTCTTTTGGCCTGCGCGCTGCAGCTGGCCGAGGCCATTATCGGCAACGAGCTCAGCCGCACCGAGCCATCCGCTCGGCGGGCCCTCGACCGCGCCATGCGCGCCGTTGATGCCGGCGACCGCACGTCGGCCCACAGCATCCGCATGAATCCCGAAGATCTGCCGCTTCTCGACGCGGCGACCGTGCGCCTCAGTGGCGTAACCTTCATTTCCGACGCGGAAATCAATCGCGGGGATGCCATCGCCGAATTCAACGACGGAATTCTCGATGCCCGTATCGAGACCGCCCTGGCGCGCGCGAAAGAGATTCTGCTTGCCGATGTCGCGGGGCAGACCCCATGACCGCGACGACAACGTGGCGCCCGCACGCCGACGCCTTCGCCTCGGCTCTGCGTGTCGCACACCCCGAGCGTATCGGCGTCGTGTCGTCGATCGTCGGCCTCGGCGTCGAGGTGCGGGGCCTGCGTTCCGCCATCGGTGACCTCGTCGTTCTCGGCGGTGAAACGGATGCCCCCGGCGTCGACGCGGAGGTCGTCGCGACCACTCGGGACATCATCCGCTGCATGCCGCTCGGACGCATGACCGGACTCCGCGCCGGTGCCCCCGCGCGCGCCGCGCACAGCCCCCTTCTCGTTCCTACCGGTTCTGGATTGTTCGGCCGCGTCATCGACGGACTCGGTCGCCCGATCGACGGCAAGGGCCCGCTGGTCTCTGACGGTGCCGTATCGCTCGAAAACGACAGCCCCTCGGCCATGCACCGCGCCCGCATCACCACTCCGCTGCACTTGGGAGTGCGCGTTCTTGACACCCTCACCACGGTCGGTCGCGGCCAGCGCATGGGCCTGTTCGCCGGCAGTGGCGTCGGCAAGTCCTCGCTGCTGTCGATGATCGCCCGCGGAACGGATGCCGAAGTTTCAGTCATCGCCCTGGTAGGGGAGCGGGGCCGTGAGGTTCGCGAATTTCTCGAGGATGACCTCGGGGCCGAGGGGCTGGCCCGCTCCATTGTTGTGATCTCCACGTCTGACGAACCCGCCATGATGCGGATGCGGGCGGCCTTCACCGCCACCCGCATTGCCGAATCGTTTCGCGCGCGCGGCGCCGACGTCATGCTCATGATGGATTCGCTCACCCGCGTGGCCATGGCCCAGCGCGAAATCGGCTTGTCGGTCGGCGAACCGCCGGCCACCCGCGGTTACCCGCCGTCGACCTTCTCCGTGCTGGCTCGCCTGCTCGAACGCGCCGGCACCGACGAAGTCGGCTCGATCACGGGCATGTACACCGTGCTCGTCGACGGTGACGACCACAACGAACCCATCACTGACGCTGCCAGGTCCATTCTCGACGGCCACGTCGTTCTCGACCGTAAACTCGCCATCACCGGCCATTTTCCCTCCGTCGACGTACTCGGCTCGATCTCGCGCGTGGCGTCGCGGGTGAACTCGCCGGAACAAAACGCCATCGCGACCACCCTGCGCAAGGTGCTCGCCGCGCGGTCGGGCGCTCAGGACCTGCTCGACGTCGGTGCCTACCGCACCGGCACCAACCCGCTGGTCGACGCTGCCGTCGCGCACGATGCCGCCATTAAGTCGTTCCTGCAGCAGCGGATGGATGACCAGACTCCCTCAGACGCGGCCTGGCAGCAGCTCGCCGGACTCACCAGCAAGCTGGGTGGCGTGCAATGATTCGTCATTTTCCGTTGGCGGGCCTGCTCCGCTTGCGCCACCTGCAGCAGGACCAGGCGGCGAGCGACCTTGCCGAAGCGAATGCGCGAGTAGCCGCGAATGAAGCGCGTCGCGGCCGGGCACGGTCGGCCCTCAGTGCCACGGCGATCACGCCGGACACCGTCGCAGCCATGAACGCCATGGCCGCCGCACGATCGTCGTCCCGCAGCATGCTGGCCGACCTCGACGCCCTGGGCCGCAACAACGCCGCGTCGCTCGCAGAGGCGCAGGCGGCCTTCGATGCGGCTCGCGCCGAAGCGATCGCCCTGGAGAAGCTCGAGGTTCGTCACCACGAAACCGCCCGGGCCGAAGACCTTCGCGCCGAACAAATCGTGCTCGATGAAATCGCTTCGACGCGTTGGCACCGAGACCGCACCGACACTCCAACCTCGCCCCAGAAAGGTGATTCAGAATGACCATGATTGCCGCTATGGGACGCATCGAGCAGATCCAGTCGATGATGCAGCAGCTCGCCTTCGGGCCGCGCGCGGCGACGATCACTGCTGCGGCAGCCACGGCGACCGCCGCAACAGCTTCGGCCGACAGCTTCGCCGCTTCCATGGCTGCGGCAGTGGGCACGGCCGGCGGGGCATCCGCTGCCGGGACATCTGCTATTGGAGCGACGAGCGGAGCGACCGGAACCAACGTCGTCGACGCCGCCAAGAAGTACCTCGGTGTCCCCTACGTCTTCGGTGGTGAGGACGCGAGCGGAATGGACTGCTCCGGCCTCGTGCAAAAGGTATATTCCGATGTTGGAATAGCTATGCCCCGACTGGTTTCCGGCCAGATGCAGATGGGCACCGAGGTGGCATCGCTTGCCGAAGCCCTGCCCGGCGACCTCATCGTCACCGGCGGCGGCGACCACATTCTCATCTACGCCGGCGACAACAAGATTATCCACGCACCATACCCCGGGCGCGACGTGTGCCTGCGGGACGTCTATATGTCAGATTCGGAGATCACGACCATTCGTCGCATTATTCCCAGCATCACGGCGGGAACCACGGGCGCTGCCAGCGCAACAGTGCCTACGACAGAAATGTTGAGCGCCGCCTTCGCTGCCATTGCCAAGGGCGGCGCAGCATGAGCCTCGCACTGAACCACCTCCGTTCCGGCGGAGCAGTCGGCCTGACCGGCGCCCCCCGGACGGGCGCTGCCACCGGCACTCCGGCGGCCGGAGCCAACGGTTTCGCCTCGGCCATGGCCGATTCCGTCGCTGACCTCCAGGCCGCTCGCCGTTCAGCCACAGCGGATGCTGACCGCGCCCGTTCCGCCCACGAGGCTCACGCCGACGACCGTGCTGCTGCGCGAACCGCCGATCGTGCGAGCGAATCTACCTTTGCAGGCTCGATCACGTCTTCGGCCAACGATTCGTCGGCCAACGATTCAGTGGCCGCCGACTCAGTCGCCGCCGAATCCGCTGCTGACCGGGCCGCCGCCCGAAGCGCGAATGATGAGCAGTCGTCGATCGAGCAGGATCCCAGCTCGACCGAATCGACATCTGCTGTGAAGTCCGGCGACACCGCAGCCGCTGGCGCTACTCCGATGCAACTCGGCGCTGTCGCTGTGGACAAGTTGGGCTTCGAAACAGCCCACGCTGCCGCCGGAGCGCGCGGCGCTGCCCTTACCTCCGGTGTGTCGGTGGCCAGTGAAGTCGCCACCAGACCAACTGCTGCCGGTCCCGCCGACGTTGATGCTCTTGACGTCAACACCGCAGCAACGAGCGCGACCACCGGTGCAGCCGCCGTTAGCGCAGCTTCGAGCCAGGCCGGTGCACTAGCCGCGCTGTCCGTACCCTTGAACGGGTTCGCCGCCCGCACAGCCTCGACCCCGGCTGCGGCGTCCGTTACCGGCACCGACGCATTGGCATTGCCGGGCAGCGCGACCGTTGCCGGCATCGCGCCGACCGCGCCGGGCGCGCCAGCAGGGTCGGCCGCAGGGTCGGCCGCAGCGCAGACACCGTCCACGGCACCGACGGCCGCTGCAGCCACGACCCTGACAGCAATGGCGAACGAAGCCGGTCGCGGCCCGAAGCTCGGCGCCGTGCGCATCGTCACGACGGATGCTCCAGCTTCGTCCCCGACACCCAGCCTGGCCGCGCCGGCGGTACCAACGGCCAACCTGACGCCGGTCGCGGCACCCGCGCCCGTCGCATCCGCTTTGCCGGTGCCTTTGGCCGCGCAGATTGCCAAGCCGCTGTTCTCGCTGGCCAATGTGGCACCCGGCCAGCACACGCTGACCATCACAGTGAACCCCGACAACCTCGGCCCGGTCACCGTGCGTGCGCACGTATCGCTCGACAATATTCGGGTGGAACTGTTTGCTCCCACCGATCTGGCCCGCGAAGCCTTGCGCGCCATCATGCCCGACCTGCGCCGCGACCTGGCCGGCGGGGGACTGAGCGCACAACTCAATCTTTCGTCACAGAACCAGGCGGGCGATCTGGCGGGAGACTCGGCGGGCACCAAGCAGCCGCGGCCCGAGCAAGCGCCCGAAAACCTGCTGGCGCGCGGGCGCGACATTGCTAGCGGCGAGCAACCCCTTCGCCCCTTCACATTCGGATCCGCGTCGACTATCGACGTAATGGCTTAGAAAGAGAGATCAACCATGCCAGTAGACGCAGTAGCCGCCGGGGCCGCCGGGTTGTATTCCGGCGCGACCACCCGCACGCCGAACCAGTCGATGGACTCGGAGGTGTTCATGAACTTGCTGGTTACCCAGCTGCAGAACCAGGACCCCTCCTCGCCGATGGACACCAACCAGATGATCGCCCAGACCACCCAGCTGGCGATGATGGAGAAAATCGCCGAGATGGCCACGGCCAGCCAGGAGAGCTTTTCGCTGCAGAGGCGCTCATCCGCTGCCGCGCTCGTCGGCCAAACCGTCACCTACACGATGGATGACGGCACCGAGGCGATCGGAATCGCTTCCTCGGTCTCGTTCAAGGACGCAGTTCCGCAGGTCACGATCGGAGGCAAATCGATTGCCCTCGACGCCGTCTCCGGTGTGACCACGGCCGCTTCCTCCTCTTAACGTCGCGACACCCACACTTTTTACCTTCATTCGCTTTCTTGAAAGGAACATTCTCATGCTTCGTTCTCTCTACTCCGGCATTTCTGGTCTTCGCTCGCACCAGGCCATGCTCGACGTCACCGGCAACAACATCGCCAACGTCAACACCACCGGCTTCAAGGCCTCGGCCGCTCAGTTTCAGGACACGCTCTCGCAGCTGACTTCTGGCGCCGGCGCTCCCCAGGGCGAGGTCGGTGGCACCAACCCGGCCCAGATCGGCCTCGGCGTGCAGGTTGCCGGTATCTCCACCAACTTCTCGCAGGGCTCCTCGCAGGCCACCGGCAAGTCCACCGACCTACTGATCTCCGGCGACGGCTTGTTCATCACCAAAATGGGCGGCGAAACCCTCTACACCCGCGCCGGCTCCTTCGACTTCGACTCCGCCGGCCGCCTGGTCACGCCCGACGGCGCCATCGTGCAGGGCTGGGGTGCCAACAACGGCGTTGTTGCCGACGGTGGTCCGACCAGCAACATTACCCTGCCGGTCGGCGCGATCATCGGGGCGACGGCCACGACCACTGCGGCATTCGGCGGTAACCTGCCCTCCGATGCTGAAGACGGCACGGTTCTGAAGCGCGACTTCACGGTCTACGACGAGCTTGGTGCGACAAGCACTGTGACGCTTACGTTCACGCGTTCACTCGGGGCCACATCTGATCCGACGGACGGCTGGACAGTCACTGATACAGCGACGGGCAACTCCCAGACGCTCACTGCCTCTGGAACAGGTACCTTGACGGCGTCCGGAAACCTTATGGTCAAGGGCGGAGATATCGCCATTGACCTGAGCAACCTCGAAGGCTACGCCGACCTCACTAGCGTCTCCGGCGCTGCGGACGACGGCAACGCCGCCGGAACCCTCAACTCCTACACGCTCAGTGCCGACGGAACACTGGTCGGGCTGTTCAGCAACGGTGAGCAGCTCGCCATCGGCCGCATCGCCCTCGCCAACTTCGTCAACCCCGGCGGACTCGAGAAGGCCGGCGGCTCCGCCTACCGCGCCACGTTCAACTCGGGCGAACCTGCCGTGGGTACCGCTGGCACCAACGGCCTCGGCTCGCTTTCGAGCGGCGCCCTCGAAATGTCAAACGTCGACCTGTCGCAGGAATTCACCAACCTCATCGTCGCGCAGCGTGGTTTCCAGGCCAACGCCCGCATCATCACCACCTCCGACGAGGTCCTCCAGGAGCTCACCAACCTGAAGCGCTAACCCCGCCTCCGGAGGGCCAAAGGGGCACCCTTCAATTCCGACGGGTGCCCCCTTTCTTTCCCTGCCCTCAGCCTCAGTGGACAACTTCGGGTGGTTCCGGACCGCCCGCACCCCACAAAGTTGTCCACTCACCCCAAGCCTGTGCATAACCTCAACGGGCGAGCACGGAATGCGTCATCCTCTTGTCGTGAACGAACGACGCAACCTCCCGCCGCACCTGCAAACCCACCCCTTTACCGTGGCTCGCGGCACGGAAAACGGGCTCTCCACCGGGCGCATGCGCGCCATCGACCTGGCCCGCCCATTCTGGGGCGTGCGCACACCGGCATCCGTTTCGCTGAGCGTGCGCACCCGGTGCTCCGCCCTCGCCACACGTATGCCGGTGGGCAGCTTCTTCAGTCACGACACGGCAGCCCTGCTGCTGGGTGCACCGCTCCCGCTCCATCGCTCCGGCGTTTCCACCTCCCTGCACGTGGGTGTTCCCCTGCCCGGCCGCGCCCTGCGGCTGAATGGCGTCACCGGACACTCCTTGGGCGTGCACGACACCGACCTGATCGACTGGTTCGGCCTCAGCATCACGAGTCCGGCACGCACTTGGTGCGATATCGCTGACACCCTGAACCTGCGCCAGCTGGTCGCGGTGGGCGACTTTCTGATCCACTGGAAATCGCCCCTGGCCACCTTCGACGAGCTCGCCCACGCCGTCGACGGCCATCGGCGCGGAAAGCTGCTCCTGCACAAGGCTCTCCTGCTGCTGAGCGACCGCGCCGAATCCTCGCCGGAGTCTGAGCTGCGGGTCGTCGTGGTGACGAACGGTCTGCCGCGCCCACTTGTCAATGAGAACGTCTTCTCCGCCTCCGGACGGTTTCTGGCGCGCGCGGACCTGTACTTCAAGGACTACGGCGAGCTCCTCGAGTATGAGGGCGACCAGCACCGAACCGACCAGCTGCAGTGGCGCCGAGATCTCACCCGCACCGCCGAGCTGGAGTCTGAGGGACTGCACGTCACCCGGGTCAATGCCGAGGACCTGCGACACGAGGCTGCGCTCGTGGCGCGGATCGCCCGCAACCTGCAGCGTCGCGGGTGGCTCGGGTCTCCCCGGCCCGTTCAGTAGACAACTTCGGCGGGTGATCGGGGCGCGCACCCACCGAAGTTGTCCGCTGAACTGATGCGGCTGGACACGGGCACCTAAGCGACCTAACGCCAGTCGCGCAATGACCGACAGTAGCGGTTGACACCTCGTCTGGGGGTGCCAAAAACCAGGGAAGAGCTCATGATCGTACTCACGCGGCTGAATGAGAGCCACTTTGCGATCAATCCCGACCTGATCGAACGCATCCACGCCAACCCGGACACGACGCTCGTCATGGTCGATGGTGCCAACTTCATCGTGACCGAATCCATGGACGAAGTCATCGAAAAGATCGCGAGCTATCGGGCTCACGTCATCGCCCTCGCCTATGACCCGACGGCCAGTGACCTGCCGCGGGGCCCACGGGCCATCTAGTGGATCCTGCAACACTGATCGGTATCGCGCTGGCCTTCGGCTCGCTCGTTGCCATGATCACCCTCGAGCACGCGTCGGTGATGTCCATTCTTCTTCCCGCCCCGATGATCCTTGTCTTCGGAGCGACCATCGCCGTCGGTATCGCCGGCGGAACAGTGCGAGACAGCATCACCGCATTCAAGGCTCTCCCCGGAGCGTTTCGAGGCAAGACCACACCGCCGGTGCAGGTTATCGACCAGGTGGTCGGCATCGCCGAGACCGCCCGCAAATCGGGCCTGCTAGCCCTCGAGCAGGAAGCCGACAACGTGTCGGACCCGTTTCTGCGTGGCGCCCTGCAGAGCATTGCCGATGGCACCGACGGTGACGAGCTGCGCATGCAGCTCGAAGACGAAATCGCCACCAAGGCTAGATCGGGGCGAAGCGCCTCGAAGTTCTTTACGAGCCTCGGCGGCTACGCCCCGACCGTCGGCATCGTCGGTACCGTCGTGTCGCTGACTCACGTGCTGGAGAACCTGTCCACCCCCGAGACCCTCGGACCAATGATCGCCACCGCGTTCGTCGCCACCCTGTGGGGCCTGCTCTCGGCCAACTTTCTCTGGCTTCCCATTGGCGCGCGGTTGCGCCGCCTGTCGGACATTGAAATCGACCGCCTCACGCTCCTGATGGAGGGAGTTCTCGCCGTGCAAGCCGGCAGTCAGCCGCGTCTGCTCGGCGAACGCCTGCGTGCCATGGTTCCGCTCGAAGACCTGCCCAAGGGTGAGGCGAAGGCGAAAGCTGCTGGAGCGGCGGGCGAGGTGCCCGCCAGCAAAATCAAAACGAAGTCCAAGGGCAAGAAGTCCGCGGCTGAAGACAACGCCGAAGCAGCATGAGCGCGCGCGGACGTAGACGCAAGGGCCACGACGACGAGCCCGAGTTCCACGACGAGCGGTGGATGGCCTCGTACATGGACATGGTCACCGTGCTGATGTGTATGTTCATCGTGCTGTTTGCCATGTCAACGGTCGACCAGAGCAAGTTTGAAAAGCTCGCCAATTCGCTCGCCACCGGTTTCGGTGCCGTCGAGGTCGGCAGCATCGACACCGCTGAAGGCGTCGTCGTCCCCGCCGAAATGGTCGACGACGTGGCCGAAGGGTTCATCGACAAGACCCTCACCGATGCCCAACAGGCCGTGGCCGAGGTTGCCTCATTGAAAGCGACCGAAGAAAGCATCAATGCCAACCTGTCGGCCGCCGGTATGGCTGAGCGGGTGGAATTCTTTATCGACGAGCGTGGGCTGACTATGGGGCTGGTGGGAACAGACTCCTTCTTCGCCCCGGACAGCACCGCGCTTAGCGCCGTTGCCGTGGCCGTGCTGGATGCTGCCGCACCGGCCATCATCCACTCCGCACTGCAGATATCCGTTGAAGGCCATGCCGACAAGCACGGACAGTCGGCGACCTTCGCCACAGACTGGGAGCTCTCCTCCGGGCGGGCAACCCAGGTGCTTCGGCGTCTGGTCGAGCAGGGTGGTGTCAATCCCGCCCTTATCGGCGCCGTCGGTTACGGATCGGCCAGGCCGGTGTCCCAGGGAAGCAGTCTCTCGGAGATGGCCCAGAACCGGCGCGTCGATATTGTGCTGCTCTCCACCCTGCCCGATAGCGTGCGAGATCTGATTCCCGCGGCCGTCGATGGCACACTGTCGCAGGACACCAGCGAAACGGAAGACAGCGCCCCAGTTACATCGGGGCATTAGGCAGCATAAACGACCTTTCCTCAACTTCTAACATTTCGACGCCCATGACCGATAGTGCAAACGTGACGGTCCAGGAACAGATTCAAACAGGTGCGCCTATTAGAGCGGCCAAGTCGGTGGAGTTGTATGACTTTCGCCGGCCGACGACATTGGCGCGCGATCATGCCCGCGTCCTTGAACTCGCCTTCGAGACATTTGCCCGCCAGTGGGGCACTCAGATCACCGCACGGGTTCGTGCGCTCTGCACGATCACCTGTGATCAGGTGCTGATGCAGACCTACGACGAATATGCCGGATCCCTGCCGTCCAAAACGGCCATGGTGCTCTGCACGATCGCCGCGCTGGAGGCCAGGTCGGTCATTCAACTGCCGACAGTGACCGGACTGACCTGGGTGAACCACATGCTTGGCGGCAACGGTTCCCAGGTGATTCCGGCCGAGCGCAACTTCACCCCGATCGAACTCGCACTCATGCGCCAGATGATGACCGAGGCGCTCGAAGATCTGCGCTACTCATTCGGCCCGCTGCTGGTCAACGACTTCGCCGTCGAGGGTATCCAGTACAACTCGCAGTTCGCCCAGGCTGCGGCCCCGGCCGACCTGATGATCGTTGCGACCTTCTCGATTCGTATCGAACGCAACACGACAACGGCGACACTGGCCATCCCCGCCGCGGCACTCATGCCGCAGATGGGGGAGGCCAACCCGGTGCGCATCACCACGAACTCGGCCGAATACCTGCAGGCACAGCTCGCTGCCGTTCCGGTCGATGTCGCACTTCGGCTGACCCCGGCTCGAGTGTTGCCCAGCAGAATTCTCTCCCTCATGGTCGGCGACGTGCTCCCCATCCCGCACCCTAAGCATCGCCCGCTTGATCTCGCCGTCGGAGGCCAAGCCCTGGCCCGGGCCGCCGTCGGAGCCAACGGCTCCCGCCTCGCCTGCATCGTCATCGACACCGAAGAAAGCACCTCATGATCTCCAACCAGTCAGTCTCCGAAGCCGCCGTCGACGCACTGCTGCGCGTTCTCCCCACGGCCGTGCCTCTGCACGCCACCGTGCATAGTGGCAGCGCCGCCCTGACCGCCAGGTTCGGCTCCAGTGTGGTGGCCTCCTTCGTTGGGTCCAGCTCAGCCGACCTGGCCGTCGTACTCATGGATGCGTCCTCGCTCGACGCCGCGTCCGGCGCTGCTCCATCTCTCGTCTCCAGCCAGGACGTGCTACGGCCCGCGCTGGAGAGCGCGGCGAGCGTGCTCGGCATCGGTGTGCTCGGCGATTCCCGCGTCGAAGACGCCTCCGCTCTGTTTCTCGCCGACGACACCCAGGTATTCGAGCTCAGCGCCGGCGGCGTCGTGACCGGCTGGTTCGCGATTCGGCTGCGCTCCAACGGCACCATCGGCGGGGGAACGGCCACCATCAACAAGGCCGTGCTCGGCAACCTCGGCCGCATCAACAACGTCGAAATGACCCTGACCGTGGAGATCGGCCGCACCCGCATGGCCGTTCGTGACGTACTCTCGCTCGAACCCGGTGCGGTCATTGAACTGGACCGTTCCGCCGGCGCCCCCGCCGACATTCTGCTCAATGGTCGTCTCATCGCCCATGGCGAAATCGTTGTCGTCGACCAGGACTACGCCGTACGCATCACCCAGATTCTCGACGTCGTCGAAGGCTTGTAATACATGGACACCCTCATCGTCGCCCTGCGGGTCGTCCTCTCGCTCGGCGTGGTGTTCGGGCTGCTCTGGTACCTGCAGCGTCGCCTGGTCCAGGGCGGTCGAGCCAAGCTCTCCGCAAACCTCGTCACCGTCGTCGGCCGCGCCAACGTCGGCCAGAAGGCATCCGTAGTTGTCGTCGACGTTGACGGCCAACGTCTCATTCTTGGCGTCACCGAGCACGCCGTCAGCGTGCTGCACGGCAGCCCCGCCTCCATCGACGATGTCAGTGAAGCGGATGCCGCCGCCACGCTCACCGAGACCACTACCGTCCCAGCTCAGTCACCAGCCGAATCCTCCGCCACCATTTTCGCCCGATCCCTCGATTCGGCCGCGTCGGATGACACCTCGACCCTCGCATTCCGCCCGCGTCGCACGGGAACACCGGCACCGAAAACCACACCTCCCTCACGCCTGGCCGGCTCGATCCTGTCCCCGGCCACCTGGACCCAGACTGCCGCCGCCCTTCGGAACGGCCGGTGAGCGCCGTACTCTCGCGGTCGACCAACCGCGGCAACGTCGCGCGCGTCGGCATCCTGATTCTCTTCGCCATCGTGATCACGGCCGTCTTCCTCTGGCTCGGCGCTCACCCGTCCCACGCCGTGACGGTCGACCCGACCGCACCGACCGCACCGACCGACCCGACCGACCCGACCAACCCCGACGACAACGGCGGCGGCGGCCTGAGCGTCGACATCAACGGCCCCAACGGCGCGCCGTCCTCGGCCATCGTCACCCTGCTCGGAATTACGTTGCTCTCGGTCGCCCCGGCGTTACTGCTCATGATGACGAGTTTCACCAAGATCTTCGTCGTACTCGCGATGACCCGCAACGCCCTGGCCCTGCCGTCGATCCCGCCGAACCAGGTGCTCGCTGGACTGGCTCTGTTCCTGTCGCTGTTCATCATGTCGCCGGTGCTCACCGACATCAACAGCGTCGCCCTGCAGCCCTACCTCGACGGCACCATGACCTTCACCGATGCCCTCAACCTCGGCTCCGAGCCGCTGCGGCAATTCATGTTGGCCAACACCCGCGGTGAAGACCTCGCGCTAATGACCAGGGCGGCCGACCAGCCGAACCCGGACAACCCCGATGACGTGACCCTGTTGACGCTCATCCCGGCGTTCATGATCTCCGAGCTGCGCGCTGCCTTCATCATCGGCTTCGTCATCTTCATCCCGTTCCTGGTCATCGACATCGTGGTCTCGGCCGCTCTCATGTCTATGGGCATGATGATGCTCCCACCGGTCATGATCTCGCTGCCTTTCAAAATTTTGCTGTTCATTCTCGTCGACGGTTGGGGGCTCATCATCACCTCGCTCATCGGCAGTTATCAGATGGTCACATGAATACCAATGCGGTTCTCGACATCGGCCTGCAGGCCCTCATTCTCGCCGCCAAGCTATCGGCGCCGATGCTCATCACCGCGCTGGTCGTCGGCTTCGCCATCTCGCTGCTGCAGTCGATCACCCAGATCCAGGAAGTCACCCTCTCCTTCGTGCCCAAGGCCATCGCGGTCTCCTTCGCGCTGCTGATCTGCGGGCACTGGATGATTGCAGAGTCCATAGCCTTCACCAACCAGATGTTTGAGAAGATCCCCTCCCTCCTCGGGGGTGGCTGAGTGGAATTCGTTCTCAACTACGCCTGGATCGAAGCGGTCATGCTGTCCGGTGTGCGCATGGTGGCGTTCATCGTCATTGCGCCGCCGTTCTCCTACAACGCGATTCCGTTGCGCATTAAAGGGATGCTCGCGGTCGCGTTCGCCCTGGCCATGTCCTCGCGCGTCGCCGATGGCTACGTGTCGCAGAACACGGCGGGCTTCATGGGCGCCCTCGTGCTCGAAATCGTGGTTGGCGCGTTGCTCGGCTTTCTGGTCTACCTCGTCTTCGCCGCCGTGCAGTCCGCCGGTGGCCTCATTGACATGTTCAGCGGATTCCAGATGGCCCAGGGCTTCGACCCTCAGGCCATGGTCAACGGCGCCCAGTTCACCCGACTGTTTCAGATGACCGCCCTCGCCCTCATGTTCGCCTCCGGCGCCTACCAACTCATCATCGGCGGCCTCGCCCGCAGCTTCACCGCCATTCCGCTCGGCGGCGGCATCGACTTCGCCGACCCTGCGCAGGCGCTCGTCGCGGCCGTCACCCAAATGTTCCTCGCGTCCGTGCAGATCGCCGGCCCGCTGCTCGTGGTGCTTTTTCTAGCGGATGCCGGCCTCGGCTTGCTCACGCGCGTCGCCCCGGCGCTCAACGCCTTCGCCCTCGGCTTTCCGCTCAAGATTCTCATCACCCTGACCCTCGCGGCGACCGTGTTCGTTGCCCTCCCGCAGATCGTGTCCTCGCTCACCGGCGAGGCGCTCGATGCACTCATGGGGGTGCAATAAATGGCTGAGGACTCCGGCGAAAAGACCGAACTAGCCACCCCCAAGCGCATGAAGGAGGTGCGCGAAAAGGGGCAGCTCTCCAAATCTCAGGACATCACGGCTTGGCTTGGCGTCGGCGCGGCCGCCCTCATGCTACCCACCACGATCGAGCGGGGCGCGGCAGCGGGCACCGACCAGATGTTCATGATCGGCACCCTCGCGGCCACCCCGAACACCGACGTGGCCGTGCAGGCGCTCGGCAGCGGGCTGGTCTCGATGGCCGAGGTGCTGACCCCGTTCTTCGTCGTGGTCCTGGTGGTCGTGCTCGGCGGAGCAGCGCTGCAGGGCGGCATCCACTTTAAGAAGTTCACGGGAAAATACGAGCAGTTCAACGTCATCACCGGCATGAAGCGGGTATTCGGCGGCCAGGCACTGTGGGAAGGCGTCAAGGTTCTGGCCAAGACCGCCGTCGTCGGCTTCGTGCTGTACATGGTCATTCAGGGCCTTATGCCGGTGCTGATGACTGCGGGCGGACTCCCCGTGTCGGATCTTATGAAAGCAGCGTCGGACGGCGCGGCAGCACTCCTGCAGGCCGCCGTCGTTGCCGGTCTCGTGCTTGCCGCCGCCGACGTCTTCGTGGTCATGCGGCGCAACCGCAAGAAAACCCGTATGTCCGTGAAAGAGGTCAAGGATGAGAGCAAGGCCGCCGAGGGCGACCCGCTGATCAAATCCCAGCGTCGGTCTCGTCAGATCATGATGAGCCGCAACCGTATGATTTCTGCGGTAGCGGATGCTGATGTCGTGTTGGTCAACCCGACTCACGTTGCCGTCGCGCTCAAGTACGAACCGGGCCGGTCAGCGCCGCGGGTTGTCGCCAAGGGACTCGGCCACGTGGCCGCCCGCATCCGTGAGCAGGCCGACACCGACCGGGTGCCGATCGTGCAGGACATCCCCCTGGCCAGGGCCCTGCACGCGGCCTGCGAGATCGGCGAGGAGATTCCCGCCGATATGTACAACGCTGTGGCCCGAGTGCTTGCCTTCGTGATGGCCCTGAAAGCCCGCGGCAGTACCGGGGCCGGCGTACACACCATGTCCTCGCCGTTCGGCGGCGCCCGCCCGATGCCCTCAAGCCAGACTCAGACCAACCAGACTCAGACCAACCAGACTCAGACCAACCAGACTCAGACAGCCGGAGGCCGTTGACGTGAATAAGAACCTCGCAAAACTCGCCGTTCCAGTCGGCGTGGTCGGCATCATTTTGCTGTTGGTCGTCCCCATCCCGGCGATTCTGCTCGACATTCTGATCATCGTCAACATCATGCTCGGCCTGGTCACCCTGCTCACGACCATGTTCGTCAAGAAGCCCCTGGAATTCTCGGTCTTCCCGTCGCTGCTGCTCGTGGCGACCCTGTTTCGACTCGGTCTCAACGTCGCATCCACCCGTCTGGTGCTCGGCGACGCGTACGCCGGGCAGGTTATCGAGGCCTTCGGTCACGTCGCCGTCGGCGGCTCGATCATCATCGGCTCGGTCATCTTTCTCATCCTCGTGGTCATTCAGTTCGTCGTGGTCACCAAGGGTGCTGAGCGCGTCGCCGAGGTCGGTGCCCGATTCACCCTCGATGCCATGCCGGGCAAGCAGATGGCGATCGACGCCGACCTGAGCGCCGGCCTGATCACCGATGCCGAGGCCAAGGCCCGCCGCGCCGAGGTCTCCGCCGAAGCCGACTTCTACGGCGCCATGGATGGCGCATCGAAGTTCGTCAAGGGTGACGCCATCGCCGGCATCATCATCATCATCATCAACCTGGTCGGTGGCATCGCTATCGGCATGCTGCAGCGCGGCATGGAAATCGGCGACGCCCTCAACACCTATGCGCTGCTCACCATCGGTGACGGCCTGGTCACCCAGATTCCCGCACTCCTGATGGCCGTCTCCACCGGCATGATCGTCACCCGGTCCAATGCAGAGACCGACATCGGGTCGACGGCATCCGCTCAGCTGACACAGTCGCGCGTGGCCCTGGTCATCGCCGGCGGCGCTGCCATTCTGATGGCGATCATTCCCGGCATGCCGGTGCTGCCGTTTCTGATCGTCGGTGGAACCCTCATCGTGGTGGCGCAGCGACTGAAGGTGCGTGAGGCGAGTACCGTCGCCACTGCGGCCGCGAGTGAAGCGGCAGAGAAGAGCGTGGCCAAGACCGACACGACCGAGGACTTAATCGAGCAAATGCGGGTGCATGCGCTGGAGATTATGCTCGCCCCTGACCTCGTCGATATCGTCTCGGGAGCCTCGGACGACCTGCTCGCCCGGGTGCGCGGCCTGCGGCGCAAAATCGCCATGGACCTCGGCGTTGTCGTGCCGCCGGTGCGCACCAGGGACAGCGTCGACCTGCCCTCGTCAACCTATGTCATTCGCATCGCCGGCGTCGAATACGGCCGTGGAATTGCCCCGGCCGGCAAAGTGCTCGCGCTCGGTGACTTTCTCGACACCCTGCCCGGCGTCGAAACCGTGGAGCCCGTCTTCGGACTGTCCGGCAAATGGGTGCCGAGCGAGATGCGGCACAGCGCCGAGATGACCGGCGCCACCGTGATCGACCGGGTGTCCGTCGTGGTGACCCACCTGTCCTCGATCATCACGATCAATGCGGCCCGGCTGCTCACCCGCGAAGACGTACGGGTGCTCACCGACGGCGTCAAGCAGGTCAACCCTTCATCGGTCGACGATCTGATTCCCGGCCTGCTGTCCCTCGCCGAGGTGCAGCGGGTACTCCAGGGACTGCTGATCGAGCAGATCCCCATCAACGACCTGCCCCGCATCTACGAGGCCCTGTCCCTGCGCGCAAAAACCTCGAACGACCCGGAAGGCCTGATCGAGGCCGCCCGCATGGCCCTCGGACCGGCGCTGACCGCGCAATACCTCGACGGCGCCGTGCTGCGCGTGATCATGATCGAGCCGACTCTGGAGCAAAGCATGCTCGAGGGAATGCGCCCCTCCGATCAGGGAACCCAGATACTCATGGACCCGGCCCGCATCGAAACTGTGCTCTCCTCGGTGCGAGCCTCGGTGGCCACGGTCGAAGCGAGCGGAGTGTCGGCCGTGCTGGTCTGCGCTCCAGCACTGCGCCCAGCCATCCGCCGGCTGGTCTCCACCCAGACCGGCGGACTTCCGGTGCTATCTTACCAGGAAGTCACCTCCGCGAACGTCACCATTGAGACGGTAGGTGTGGTTCGTGGAACCGACTCGATTTCTGCTTGAGGGAGCGACCATGCGCGAGGTGCAGGAGCGGGTCCTGCTCGTGCACGGTCGGCACGCGGTCATCATCGCGGCCGAACGGGTCACCGTCGGTGGCATTCGCGGCTTCTTCGCGCGCCAACACTATGAGGTCACCGTCGAGGTGCCCGCGCCGGAATCGCAACGACGCTCGGCCCATTCCGGGCTCGATCTGAACAAGCGCCTCGGAATCGCCGCGCTGCTCGACGACGCCGACGATGCCGAATACGAAATCGCCCGCACCGGCCCGCAGCTGTCAACGGCTTCGGACGGCTTCGCGGCCCTCATGGACGAGCTGACCTTTGCGACGACGCGTCCGTCAGCGATGCCGGCCAGCGCCGAGTACGCGGGCGGCGGGCCCCCGTCAGCGCCCGGTCCCAGCCTGGTCAGCATCCTCCCGGTTCCCGCGCCGCTCACTCGACCGGGCGATCTCGTACTGATTCTTGGGCTTGGTGAGGACCCGTTCACCATTGCGCGCCTGATGCAACGGCTCGCCGGGGGTGGTGATGTGTTGGCCAGCGGTACCGTCGTCGGTCCCGATCGAGTGGATGACCGGCGCAGCGCTCGCGCGGCCCGTGCCCGCGGGGTCGAAACGGGCTGCAGCGCCTTCATCGCTTTCGGCATCGACCCGGCCTCCGACGCGGAGGCCCGTGCAGCCGACCTCGAGGCGATCGGCGCCGACCAGATCTGGGTCGTTGTGGACGCCGGACGCAAGAGCGAGGACAGCACGCGCTGGGTGAACATGGTCAACGCGGTCGTTCCGATCGACGCCGTCGCGGCCATCGGCCGACACTTCACGACCACACCGACCTCCGTTGAATCGTTCGGGCTTCCCGTGGAATGGATGGACGGCCGCGTAACCGCGCCGCCGAGTGGACGACGGGCGGCACGTCCGGGGCAGGCCTAAAGGATAGGCTTGAACAATGCTGGTCCTGACACGCAAACCCGGGGAGAAAATCCTCATCGGTGACGACATCGTCGTCACCGTGCTTGACGCGCGCGGAGACAGCGTGCGCATCGGAATCGACGCCCCGCGCGGGGTGAAGATTCAACGCGACGAGGTGCTGCGTGCAGTCATCGAAGCCAACATGGCGGCGAGCCACGTCGACGCGAACGCCGAGGACCGCATCAAACGCTCGCTCGGCATGCTCGCTGCCCTGCAATCGGCGCAGTCACATCAGTCCCAGGCTGAGGCGCGACCCAAGCCGCCGCAACCCCAGGCCGTTCCCGCAGCCGCCGCCACACCCGTGGCAGCCCAGCCACCGGTTCCGCAGCCGCCCGCGCAGTCGTAGCCGTAGGCTCTGCGGGTCACTCGGTGATGTGCCCGCGCAGCTCGTCGATTTCCCGGCGTTCGCGCTTGGTCGGTCGCCCCGCACCGCGATCGCGCATCGGCACCAGAGCGACCTCCTCGCGCGGCGGTGGCGGGGGAGTGTGGTCGACGTAGCACTCGGCGGCGACCACTGCCCCGACCCGCTTGACCACGAGGCGCGACACGATCAGCACCCGGTCGAACCCGGCCGTGCGCACGCGCACCTTATCGCCGACATGCAGCGCCTGCGCGGCCTTGGCCTTGTCACCGTTGACCTTGACGTGTCCCGCGCGGCAAGCAGTCGTGGCCATGGAACGCGTCTTGAACAGGCGAACGCCCCAGCTCCAGCTGTCGACTCGGGCAGAAGTAAGCTCCATCACAAGACTCTACCTGGCTTCGGCCTGCGTCACGCGGCCAGCCTGATGGAATAGATCAGCAGCATGGTCACGAGAAATCCGCTCAGAAAATTGAGCCGGAGAAAACGCTTCCAGCCTCGGTTGGCGCGGCCCGACTTGGCATCACTGACCGTCCAAAACGGCCGAGCAGCGAGAATATACGGCACGACGAGCACAACGGCCAGCGGCCCGGGCCAGGGTGTGAACAGCAAAAGCAGGCCGGCCAGAGCCCAGAAGGTGATCGCGAGGCGCACCGTCGGCCAGGCACCGAGTGCCGTCGCGATCGACGCGATTCCGGCGTGGCGATCGGGTTCGACGTCCTGCACTGCGCCGAAGGCATGGCTGGCCAAACCCCACAGAAAAAACGCCGCAAGCAGGGCCAGCAATCCAGGAGTGATCGTGGCGCCGGCCACGACGAGGCCGTAGACGGCCGGGCTGACGAAGTGCGTGCTCGAGGTGATCGAATCCAGAACGGGGCGTTCCTTGAACCGCAGTCCGCGCACCGAGTAGGCGACGACGGCGAACAGGCTCCCGGCGAGGACCACCCAGGACAACGGATGCTCCGCGCGCGCCAGCAGCACCATCGCCGCCCCCACAATCCCCACGCTCACTACGCCGGCGCCAATAACCAGGTGATGCAGAGCTGGGTGCAGCAGGGCCCCCTCCGCGCCGCCCTTCCGAGGATTGCGCAGATCGGACTCGTAGTCGAAAACATCGTTGATGCCGTACATCAGCAAGTTGTACGGAACGAGAAAGAACAGGGTACCCACGATCAGCAGTGCGTCGATGCGCCCGGTGGTCACGATATAGGCCGCGGCAAACGGAAAAGCGGTATTGATCCAGCTGAGCGGGCGCGACGACAGCACCACCTGACGGGTCTTCCATGACACCGTGCCGAGCTGCTCAGTCATCCGTTCGTCCTATCTTGGTACGGCCCAGGAGAACCCACAGTGCAGGCAGCAAAATCGCGGCGGCGAGTGGGTAGGCAAAATCTTCGATCGGAGCGAGACCAACGAACAGACCCGAAATGTGCGCCGGGTCGTAGCTGAAGAGTCCAGCCCCGATCATCAGGTTATCGAAAACGGCCGTGAGTAGCAGGGTCAACACGAGGGCCAACGTCACGGACAGCACGAATCGGCCGCAAATCAACCGGCGCGCCAGCGCCAGCACAGCAATCGCGGCGGCCGCTGCCAGAAAGATCGTGTTCAGGATGAGATAGGTCACGCGCGGGTTCGCCGCTGCAGAACGAGCTGAGCCCCCCGCACCAGATTCATGGTCAGATAGCAGAGAAAGGTGAGAAAGACGAGCTCCTCGAGCGGTAGTTCCGGTGCCAGCTGCAGCCCGGTCATCAGGGTGGTTTCTCCGCGGTAGAAGATACCCAGGCCGATGCCGAACAGGTCCCAGGTCAGAAAGAACAGTACGCCGATGCCGAGCACGAGCGCGGCTCGAACGGGTGAGTGCCAGAAGAACAGCCGAAACCGCCAGTCCAGTACGACCATTCCGCCGAGCGAGACCAGCAGGGTGAGCAGGTACAGCAGGGTCACGAAACGACCATCACTATTTTCCCGTCATGACCGCATTGTGCCGTCATGACTGCTGCGGCTCGGACTGCACCGGGTCGCCGGAAGCGCCGGCCGGTCCAAAAACCCCGGCGGGGCGCACTGGACGTGCGGGCAGCGGTTCGGCGAGTGGTCCCGTGGTCGTGTCGTGACGCATCCGCTTGAGCAGAATTTCGGCACTGATCAGGCACATTGGCAATCCAATTCCGGGAATGGTTGTGCCGCCGGCGTAGTACAGCCCCGAGATCTTCTTGGACATGTTCGACCCGCGCAGAAAGGCGCTCTGTCGCAGGGTGTGCGCGGGGCCGAGGGCGCCGCCCTTCCAACTGTTCAGGTCAGTGGCGAAGTCGGCCGGGCCGACGGTGCGGCGTACAACGACCCGGTCGGCCAGGTCGGGGATTCCGGCCCAGCGCGAGATCTGCTCGATGGCGGCATCGGCGATCAGCTCGATCGTCTGCGAGCCGGCGCCGTTGATGCCGCCGTGGCCGAGGGTCACATCGGGCGGTACCGGCACCAGCACGAACAGGTTGCTGCTTCCGGCCGGGGCCACCGAATTGTCGGTGGCGCTCGGCATGCAGACGTAGAGTGAGGCCGGTGACGGCACCGAGGGGCGCTTGCCGAAAATTTGCCCGAAGTTCTTGCCCCAGTCCGTGGTGAAGAACAGTGAGTGGTGCTGCAGCTGGGGGAGTTCATCGGTTACGCCGAGCATGACCAGCACGGCCCCGGGGCCCGACACCCGCTTGTCCCACCAGCGCTGGGGATAGGTTTGCAGTTCGGCCGGTACCAGCTCGGTCTCCGTGTGGTGCAGGTCAGCCGACGACACGACAGTGTCGGCGGGCAGGTACTGCATCTGGTCCCCGGCGTCCAGGTAGCTCACCCCGGCGATGGCCTTGTGATCGCTGACTCGAATCGCGGTGACGCGCGCGCCGGTGACGATCTGCACGCCCTCGACGCGGGCGAGCGCGGAAATACTGTCGATCAGGGTTTCGAAACCGCCCTGTGGGTAGAGCACGCCGTCGGCCAGGTCGAGATGGCTCATGAGGTGGTACATCGACGGTGTCAGGTTCGGCGCCGATCCGAGAAAGACTGCAGGATAACCGAGAATCTGTCGCAGTCGGGGGTCGCTGACATAGCCGGCGACAAACTTATTCAGCGGTTGCAGCAGCAGGCGGGCCAGCCGTCCGAGCCGCCGCAGTACGTCGGGTACCAGAAACGGGCGAAACGATTCGAAGCTGGAGTACAGAAAGCGCTGCACGGCCAGGTCGTAGGTCTCGGTGGCCGAGTCAAGATAGCGGCCGAGCGCCGCCCCGGCTCCCGGTTGCAGCTTTTCAAATAAGCGCATGTTGGCGGCGCGGCCAGCGAGAATATCCACCGGCGTCGGGTCCCCTTCAAAATGCACCCGATAGCCGGGGTTCAGTTTGACAAGGTCGAGTTGCTCGGCCGCCGTGGTGCCGAACAGGCGATAGAAATGCTCGAACACCTCGGGCATGAGGTACCACGACGGCCCGGTGTCGAAGCGAAAACCGTCGGTGCTCCACACGCCAGCCCGCCCGCCGAGCTCAGCACGGGCCTCGAGCAGCGTCACCTCATGGCCCTCGCGAGCGAGCAGCGCTGCGCTCGCGAGGCCGGCGATACCACCGCCGATCACGATCGTGCGGGTTCGCCCGGTTCTCGTGCGGGCTGCGCCGGTCATCGCTTCCACGCGCCGGGTCCGAGGCTGGCGGTCAGAGCAATCATGAATTTCTCCCCATCCGGCACCCGAACGCGGGCACGCAGTAATTGATCGGCCGGTGTCGACCGGAGCCGATTCGACAATCGGGTGAATAGGCCCTGAGCTGCGGCCACGGCGCGCCGGCAACCGGCGGGCAGCAAGGGCAGCACGGCGCTGGCGATCAAAAGGTCGACATCGATGTCGTCGAGGATCGCATTCTTCTGTTGGTCACTGAGGTTCAGCGGGTCGATTCCCGGAAAGTAGTTGCGGCCGAGCAACTCCCGATCGCAGGACAGGTCGCGCAGAAAGTTGATCTTCTGAAAGGCCGCGCCGAGATGGCGCGCACCGTCTTCGAGCACGCCGACTTCGGCTGCAGTGCGTGGTGAATGCTGCAGAAAACAGCGCAGGCACATGAGTCCGATCACCTCGGCCGAGCCGTAGATGTAGTTTGCGACACCCTCGGCGGTGAACGGTGCCGGGTCGAGATCCCGGCGCATCGACGCAAAGAAGGGGGCAATCAGGCTGGAGTCGATGCCCGATTGGCGGGCCGTCGCGGCAAAGGCGTGCACGACCAGGTTCGTGCTGTAGCCGCGCACGATCGCCCGCTCGGTCTCGAGTTCGAGCTCGTCGAGCAGCTGCCGCTGTTCCTCGGTGGAGACTCCCGCTTCGGCGGCGGCTCCGTCTACGATCTCGTCGGCGATGCGCACGAGGGCGTAGATGGTGCGCACCGGCGTGCGCACCCGGGTGTCAAGCAGTCGGGCGGCCAGTCCGAACGAGGTGGAATAGTGCCCGATGACCGTCGTCGAACTCGCCCGGGCCGTCTCGGCGTACTTATTCAGGTTGGTGGTCGTACTGCCGGTTCGAACCGACGCCCGCAACGGGCTCATCAGCGTGCCCGATTCACGGCGGCCTCGGCAAGTTCAATCAGGCTGGCGCGCAGCTCGGCCGGAACGATCGCGGGGTCGAGGGCCTCGACGGCCAGTCGGGAGTGGTCGTAGGCCAGGCCTTCGGCCGCTTCTTTCGCTCCGCAGGCGCGCAGATGTTCCCTGGCGCGCTCGGCTTCGTCGTCGTTCAGGTCGATCTTACCGAGATAGGGTGCGATCAGCGACCAGCTGGCGGTGCTGCCGGCGTGGGCGATCAGAGCCGTCTGCTTGCCCTCGCGCAGGTCGGCCGTCACGCTCTTGCCGGTTTTCAGCGGGTCGCCGAAGACGCCGAGCAGATCGTCGGTGAGTTGGAAGGCTACTCCAACGAGGCGTCCGTAGCGGCCGAGAATGCGAATCGCGTCGTCCCCGGCCCCGGCCAGTACCGCTCCGGCCTGCAACGGGGCTTCGAAGGAATACACGGCGGTCTTATTCTCCAGGGTGGTGATGACCTCGGTCACGGTGAGCGGATGCCGAGCCGAGCTGTTGGTGACATCGGCCAGCTCCCCGGCGGCCGAGACGAAAACCGCCCGGTCGAGCAGGTCGAGCAGACGCAGCCGGGTGGGGACATCGACCGGCAGCTTCGCCAGTGCGCGGTGGGCCTCGCTCAGGGCGAGGTCGCCGGCGAGAATTGCCGCCGCCGTAGCCCAGACCCCGGCCTGATCGGCCGCCGCGCCGTGGGCGAGCGCGCGGTCATTGAAACGACCCGCAATGTTGGCCACCCCGCGGCGGGCTAGGTCGCGGTCGATGACGTCGTCATGAATGAGGAAGGCCGTGTGCAGCAGCTCGAAGCTGACCGCTACCGGAGCAACGAGACCTTGATCGCGCCCGCCGAAACCGGCATACGCCGCCAGAACCAGAGCCGGACGCACCCGCTTGCCGCCGCTGCTGGCCTGTGCCAGGGAATCCCAGAGGGCGACGTAGTGCTCGCCGTAGTCACTCGCTCGCAGGCGAGCGGCGGCGAAGAATCGAGCCAGCTCAATTTCCACTCCGGCCGGAACCGTGTCAAGCATGAACATTGTCCACACGTCGTACCTGGACCGGCAGTGGTGACACTGACCGGTTGGGCTGGTTTGCCGTGCCGCCGTACTTGTGCGCATCAGTAAGCAGAATTTCGTTTTTATTCAAAGTAGTGGCGGTGTGCACGTGTGCCCTCCTTCTTGCGTCAACCCGATCCTTGCACGAATAACTAACCAAGTTAGCGACAACTGACGTTAGCATGGTCACATGGCCCAAGATGAGAGTAGCCTCCCACAACATGGGGCGTACTGGTATGACCTCGAGAATCAGGGTGTACCTTCCGCGACCGAGGTTCTGCGGGCCGTGCGTCGGTTTCGGGTAGCCGATGCCGCCATGCGTCATCGTGCGCAGGCCGAGATGAACGTCAACGAAACCGATCTGATGGCGCTGCGTCATCTCATCGCCTGCGAACGGCAGGACCGGGTCGCCAGTCCAAAGGATCTCAGCGAATTCCTGAACATCTCCTCGGCGGCAACGGCAAAACTTCTCGCAAGATTGTCGGCATCCGGTCATATTCGCCGCGAGGTGAACCCGGCAGACGCGCGCGCGCAGCGGCTGTTCGCCACGCAGTCGTCGCACCAGGAGATGCGCGACTCGCTCGCTGTCACCCACGAGCAGATGATGCGGGTCGCCCTGGAGCTCACCGGCGACCAGCAGATCGCCGTCGTACACTTTCTGGATTCGATGAGCGCGATAGCGGCGGTGCCGCGCGCTCCGAAGGTATCTGCCGAAGAACTGGCCCCGGAGCGCTCGAAACCCTGACCCAGGCCGCGATGTCTGCGTACGGCTGCGGGCAGCGCCGCTTAAGATGAATCAGTGACTCACTTTTCTGCGCCCACTTCGCCGTCCCCCGCCGCCAGCTACGTCGAGGCGCTGCTGGCTTCGTATCCCGATTTTCCCCAGCCTGGCATCGTGTTCCGCGATCTGAACCCGGTTTTCGCTGATGCCCGCGCCTTCCGCGCGATCGTCGATGACCTCGCCGATCAGCATCGCGGCCAGTTCGATGCCGTGGCCGGCATTGAGGCGCGCGGTTTTCTCCTGGCGGCCGCTGTCGGGTACGCAGCGCGCACATCCGTTTTGGCCGTGCGTAAGGGCGGCAAACTGCCCGGTACCGTGCTGACCGAGGAATATGACCTCGAGTACGGCTCTGCACGCCTGGAACTCGAGGTCGGCCAGTTGCCCGCCGGTACCCGCGTCTTGATCCTCGACGACGTGTTGGCCACGGGAGGCACCATCGCCGCGACGAGCCGACTGATCGAACGGGCCGGCTACACCGTCTCCGGTGTCGGCGTCGTGCTCGAACTGACCGATTTGCACGGTCGCGAACGTCTGGGCACGGCTCCGATGCACGCCATCATGTCGGTCTAGGGCCCGAGAATCCACCGACAGCGTAAATTCGTCGGCCGCCTGAATTCGTTTTGGGGTCGCAGACGGGCATGCTTAGAGCATGACTGACGGTTCTGACGTGTCTGGTCCGGCTGCAGCCGGTGTGCCTCGGCTTCCCGTGAATCGGGACAGCGGCGACGCCTGGGTCTACAGTCCGGACGGCCGTAAGTATTGGGGCCGATTCGGGGCGGCCGGTTTGCTCGTGCATCATCCCGACCGTGGGGTGTTACTTCAGCATCGCGCGGTGTGGAGCCATTTTGGTGATACCTGGGGACTACCCGGTGGCGCCCGTCACGAGAACGAAACCGCGCTCGACGCGGCGCTGCGCGAAGCGCGGGAAGAAGCGGGCGTTCCGGCCGACCTCGTCATTCTAAAATTCACCTCGCGCTTGGACCTGGGCTTTTGGTCGTATACGACCGTCGTCGTCGAAGCCACCGAGGTGTTTGAGCCGGTGATCAGCGATCTGGAGAGCATTGCCCTGCGCTGGGTACCCGCCGACGCCGTTGACCTGCTTGCGCTGCATCCCGGTTTCGCTGCCAGCTGGCCAGCCCTGCGAGCGCGACTGAGCTGACCGCACAGTCGGGCACGTAGCGTGTCTTGCCGTGCAGTCCCGGTCGGGCGCTCGATAGACTGCGTATGTGACAGGCCCAGTGAACGGCATGGTGAGCGATCGGGTCTTGACCCTGCCCAACATGCTCAGTTTTTTGCGTCTCCTGCTCGTACCCGTGTTCCTGGTATTGCTGGCTCAGGGAGAAGATGCCTGGGCGCTCGTCGTGCTCAGCATCTCCAGTTTCACGGACTGGCTGGACGGCTTCCTGGCCCGCCGCTGGAACCAGATCACCCGCCTCGGCCAGTTACTGGACCCGGCCGCCGACCGCCTCTATATTTTCGCTGCGTTAATCGGTCTGGCGTGGCGCGACCTCGTGCCGTGGTGGATCGTGCTCGTCGTGGTGGGTCGCGATGTGTTTCTCCTGGCACTGGGAATCATCCTCGCGAACTTCGGCTTCGGTCCGCTCCCGGTACACCAACTGGGCAAGGTCGCCACTTTTTGCCTGTTCTACGCCCTGCCGATGATCATGCTGGGGCAGGCATTTCCGCAGCTGGCATGGTGGTCGCAGCCGGTGGGATGGGCCTTCGGAATCTGGGGCGTTTTTCTGTACTGGTGGGCCGGCATTATCTACGCCATTGAAGCGATGCGAGTGATTCGACTTTCGAGGGTCTCCGAGGGTGTATCTTCCGATACGCTGGAACGATAGGAGGTGCATGATGGTCGATTTATCCGGTAGCAATAATTGCGAGAAACAGAACGATCCCGTGCCCCCAGATCAGCCAAAGAACCCGACGACAGGCGAAGCAATGCCCAGCAAGGCGCAGTCCACCCCAGCATCGTCCAACGGCGAGGTGCCCATCGACGCGGTGTCCGGCGAGACGACGACGGTGCACGACATGCTCAGCACCGATACGACGATGAATTTCAGCCAGGAGTTCGCCGTTCAGATCGCGTCGATTGACTCCAACGTGACCGCAGAGGAGCAGGAGTCGATCGCAGCGTTGCCGTCGGGCTCTGCGCTCATGGTGGTTCGTCGTGGCCCGAATGCCGGAGCCCGCTTTCTGCTGGATGCCGACCTTACGAGTGTCGGCCGGCACCCCAACGCTGACATTTTTCTAGACGATGTCACAGTGTCCCGCCGCCACGCCGAATTCCTGCGCAACGGCACCGGGTTCACCGTCAAAGACCTCGGTTCGCTCAACGGCACCTATTACGAGGGGGAGCGCATTGAAACGGCTCGCCTCACCGACGGTGCCGAGGTGCAGGTCGGTAAATTCCGCCTGACCTTCTACGCGTCGCGCCTTGACCTCGCCCGCACGGCGAGCGAATAGTGGCGGCAAGCGCCGCTCAGACTCGGCCCGTGTCGGCGGCGAAGGCGCAGTCCATGAGCTCCGCGCCGTTGCTGAGCATCGGCCAGGTCCTGGCGCGGCTCACCCCGGAATTCGCTGATCTCACCCCGTCCAAGCTTCGCTTTCTCGAGGAGCAGGGTTTGGTTTCCCCGGCGCGCACCGAATCGGGCTATCGCAAGTTCTGCACGGGCGACGTGGATCGGTTACGGCTGATTTTGTCCATGCAGCGCGATCACTACCTGCCGTTGAAAGTCATCCGTTCTTATCTGGACGATCTGGACGCCGGTCTATCGCCGGTGCTGCCGGGCGGAACGGCCCCGGGGCCGTCGATGCTCGGCACCGTGCGCCGGCTCGCCCGGGAAGATCTCCTGCGTGAGGCGGGGTCCTCGGCGACCCTGCTGCACGATGCCGTCTCGGCGTCGATCATTTTGCCCGCTGATTACTACGGCGAGGGGGCGCTGAACGTGCTGCGTGCTCTCGTGGAGTTGCAACGAAGTGGCATCGAACCGCGCCACCTGCGTGGCTTCCGTGGGGCCGCTGAGCGTGAGCTGGGGCTGATTGAGAGTGCCTTGGTGCCTCTGGCTCGACGTAAAGACGCCTCGAGCCGGGCAAAAGCTGCCGAAATGGCGGTAGAAATCGCCGGGCAGCTTGAAGTGATTCGGGGCAGTCTGATTCGCTCAGCTCTGGGCCGACTGACCAAGTAGGTCCTAGACTGGCACAGGCACAAACCGTCGTGAAGTCGGTTCGACGCCGTCGCTTTGGCGCCTTCGTCGGTGTCTGTCGCCGACACGCCAAACCTATTGCGCGAATGTCAGGCACCAAGGCACCCCACCTCGGTACCGTAGTTAGAGCGACCCACAGCAGGACCTCGTCGCAGCACCAGCTGTACGGCACCAACCTTCAGCACTAATTTTTCACTAGTTCTTTCTGCACCAATTCCGCACCACAGTGAGTCAGAGCGTCACCGCCAGCTGAATCACCGCACCAGGTAAATCCCCGAGAGGCAACCCATATGAGTGAGCTCAAGCCTGATGCTGACGCCTCGCGTTACTCGTTAGGACTGCTGTTCACCGATGGCATGCCCGAGCTTGATGAGAACTCCGGCTACCGCGGTGCTATCGCTGCGCGTGCTGCCGGTATCAGCTACCGCCAGCTCGACTATTGGGCCCGCACCGGCCTGGTCGAGCCAACAGTGCGTGGGGCGGCCGGATCCGGCTCCCAGCGTCTCTACGGCTTTCGCGACATCCTCGTGCTCAAACTCGTCAAACGCCTGCTCGATACCGGCATCTCGTTGCAGCAGATTCGCACCGCCGTCAACCAGCTGCGCGAATCGGGCATCAGCGATCTCGCCGAGACCACGCTCATGAGCGATGGCGCGAGTGTCTACCTCTGCACCTCCAACGACGAGGTCATCGACCTGGTCAGCCGCGGTCAGGGCGTCTTCGGCATCGCCGTCGGCAAGGTGCTCCGCGAGGTCGAGACCAGCCTGGTCGAACTCGACATGCAGCCGGTCGACCCCGCCGACGAGCTAGCAGCCCGTCGCAGCACCCGCAAAATTTCCTAGCAGCCCAGGCACGGAGCCACTGGCTCGCAGCGCGTGGCGCGAAAATTCTAGTGCGCCGGAACCTCGGCATACTCGCCGATGCGCGCTGTGCGCAGCACCCGGTCGAGAAGTTGGTCGAAGTAGCCCGCCATTTCGAGGGCACTGTCACCGGGCCAGATGTGCAGCGGCTTCGCAGCGCCCTGCGCCTGCTGTAGGGAGGTGCGCTCGGGCAAGTGCGGGCTGAGCACGAGCGGCCCGAACATGTCGCGCAGCTCCTTGATTCGAAACTGGTGCTCGAGCGACGCCGCGCGGGCCCGGTTCACGATGATTCCGAGCGGCTGCAACCGCGGGCTCAGCCCACGTCGAATTTCTTCGATCGCGCGCAGCGCCCGGTCAGCCGCAGCGACCGAGAACAGACCGGGCTCGGTCACAACCGCGACCCGGTCGCTCGCGGCCCATGCGGTACGCGTGAGGGCATTGAGCGACGGCGCACAGTCGATGAGCACGAGCTCGTAGTCCTTCTCGATCGTCGAGAGTGCTTCCTCGAGTTTCCAGATATCACGGATGCTCGGGTGTGGCCCGTCGAAATTGATGGCCGAAGGGCTGCCGATCATGACATCAATCGTGCCTGGACGATTCCGCGTCCAACCGCTGGGCGCAATCGCGGCCCGAACGGTCTTTTCCTTCGGCGAACTGAGCACATCGGCAACGTTGAGGTGACCGGCAACCTGAATATCCATTCCGGTGGAAACATCAGACTGCGGATCGAGATCCACGACCAGTGTTCGCACGCCGCGGGCGAAGGCTGCAGAAGCCAGACCAAGGGTCACCGTGGTCTTTCCTACGCCTCCCTTGAGGGAGCTAACGCTGAGTACGTGCATGAGTACCAAGGTTACCTTCACTAGTGTTAGAGAACCTAACCGTTAGCTGTGCGCCCCGTACGCCCTCGAAAGGCTTGCATGTTTGAGAAAATCCTTGTTGCCAACCGCGGAGAGATTGCGATCCGTGCCATGCGCGCGGCTTACGAGCTCGGATCCAAGACCGTGGCGGTGTTTCCGTTCGAGGATCGGAACTCCTTGCACCGTCTGAAAGCGGATGAGGCGTATCAGATTGGCGAGACCGGGCATCCGGTTCGCGCGTACCTCGACGTAAGTGAGATCATCCGCGTCGCCAAGGAATCTGGCGCCGATGCTATCTACCCCGGTTATGGTTTTCTGTCGGAGAACCCGGAGCTGGCCGATGCCGCTGCCGCTGCCGGCATCACCTTCATCGGCCCCGGCGCCGACGTGCTCGAAATGGCCGGCAACAAGGTCACGGCGAAAGAACACGCCATCGCGGCCGGGGTTCCCGTGCTCAAGTCAACCCAGCCGTCGACCGACGTTGAACTGCTGATCAGCCAGGCCGATGAGATCGGCTTTCCCATCTTCGCCAAGGCCGTCGCGGGCGGTGGAGGGCGCGGCATGCGTCGCGTCGCCAAGAAGAGCGAGCTGCGTGGAGCACTGGAAGAGGCCATGCGCGAGGCCAACAGCGCCTTCGGCGACGCCACGATGTTTCTCGAGGCCGCAGTGCTTCGGCCCCGGCACATCGAGGTGCAGATTCTGGCGGATGCCTCCGGCGAGACCGTGCACCTGTTCGAGCGCGACTGCTCGGTGCAGCGCCGCCACCAAAAGGTCATCGAGATCGCTCCGGCGCCCAACCTGAGCGATGAGATTCGGGTCCAGCTCTACGCCGACGCCATCAAGTTCGCCCGCTCGATCGGCTACGTCAACGCCGGCACGGTCGAGTTTCTGCTCGACACCGTCGGGGAACGCGCTGGTCAGCACGTGTTCATCGAGATGAACCCGCGCATCCAGGTCGAGCACACCGTGACCGAAGAAGTCACCGATGTCGACCTCGTGCAAGCGCAGATTCGTATTGCTTCGGGGGAGACCCTCGCCGAGATCGGCCTGACCCAGGGCGAGATCCGCCTGCGCGGCGCAGCCCTGCAGTGCCGCATCACCACCGAAGACCCCGCGGCCGGGTTCCGGCCCGACACCGGCAAGATCACCACCTACCGGTCTCCCGGTGGCGCCGGCATCCGTTTGGATGGTGGCACGATCAACCCGGGAGCGCAGATCAGCCCGCACTTCGACTCGATGCTCGCCAAGCTCACCTGCCGCGGCCGCGACTATGCCGCCGCCGTCGTGCGGTCGAAGCGTGCGCTGGCCGAGTTCCGCATTCGCGGCGTCTCGACCAACATCTCGTTCTTGCAAGCCGTGCTCGACGACCCAGACTTCGCCGCCGGCGATCTGAGCACCTCGTTCATCGACGAGCGCCCGGAATTGTTGCGCGGCCGCGAGTCCAAGGACCGCGGCACCAAGATTCTCAAATGGCTGGCCGAGGTCACCGTCAACCAGCCCAACGGCGTGCCGCCGACCACGGTGCACCCACGCGATAAGCTGCCGCAGCTCGACCTGAGCCAGCCGGCGCCCGATGGCTCGCGCCAGAAGCTGCAGCTACTCGGCCCGACAAAGTTCGCCGCCTCCTTACGCGGCCAGACCGCGCTGGCCGTTACCGACACGACGTTCCGGGATGCCCACCAGTCGCTGCTCGCGACCCGGGTGCGCACCAAGGACCTTGTCGCAGTGGCCCCTTATGTGGCCCGGCTGACGCCGCAACTGCTGTCGGTCGAGGCGTGGGGCGGCGCCACCTACGACGTCGCACTGCGTTTTCTCGGCGAAGACCCATGGGAGCGCCTCGCAGCCCTGCGTGAAGCGCTTCCGAACATCAACCTGCAGATGCTGCTGCGCGGCCGCAACACCGTCGGTTACACGCCGTATCCGACCGAGGTAACCGACGCGTTCGTGCGCGAGGCGACCGACACCGGCGTGGACATCTTTCGCATCTTCGACGCCCTCAACGACGTGTCGCAGATGCGTCCGGCGATCGATGCGGTGCTGAATACCGGCACCGCGCTGGCCGAGGTGGCCGTCTGCTACACCGGTGACCTGCTCGACCCGGCCGAGAACCTTTACACCCTCGACTACTACCTACGCCTGGCCGAGCAGATCGTCGACAGCGGCGCCCACGTCATCGGGATCAAGGATATGGCCGGGCTGCTCCGTCCGAGCGCTGCCGAGAAGCTCGTCGCCGCGTTCCGCGAACGCTTCGACCTGCCCGTGCACGTGCACACCCACGACACCCCGGGCGGCCAGCTCGCGACCCTGCTCGCCGCAGCGCGGGCCGGTGCGGATGCCGTGGACGTGGCATCCGCACCGATGGCCGGCACGACCAGCCAGCCGTCGGCATCCTCTCTCGTCGCCGCCCTCGCCCACACCGAACGCGATACCGGCATTTCGCTCAAGGCCACGACCGACCTCGAGCCGTACTGGGAAGCTGTGCGCACCCTGTACAGCCCCTTCGAATCGGGGCTCAGCGCCCCGACCGGCCGGGTGTACTCCCACGAGATCCCGGGCGGGCAGCTGTCGAACCTGCGCACCCAGGCCGTCGCTCTCGGCCTGGCCAACCACTTCGAACTAATCGAAGACATGTACACCGCCGCGAACACCATCCTCGGCCGGGTGCCCAAGGTTACGCCCTCGTCGAAGGTCGTCGGGGACCTCGCTCTCTACCTCGCCGCGGTGAAGGCCGACCCGGCCGACTTCGAAGCGAACCCGGGCAACTACGACGTGCCGGACTCCGTCATCGGATTCATGGCCGGCGAACTCGGCGACCTGCCAGGCGGCTGGCCAGAACCGTTTCGCACCAAGGTACTCGCCGGACGTAACGTGCGCGTCGGCGTCACCGAAATCACCGACGGTGAACGTACTGCCCTCGATGCCGGAAGCGCCGAGCGTCGTGCAATGCTCAACCAGTTGCTGTTCCCGGCGCCGACTCGCCAGTTCGAACAGGTCAAGGAAACCTACGGCGATCTCTCCGTCGTTGACACCCACGACTACCTTTACGGCCTGCAGCAGGGCCACGAGCACGCCGTCGAGATAGCGAAGGGTGTGCGGCTCTACGTGGGCCTTGAAGCGATCGGTGAGGCCGACGACAAAGGCATGCGCACCGTCATGACCATTCTCAACGGCCAGCTGCGCCCGGTGTTCGTACGTGACACGAGCATCACCGTGCAGACCAAGGTCGCCGAGAAAGCGGACGCGAACCAGCCCGGCCAGATCGCCGCGCCCTTCTCCGGTGTGGTCACTTTGAAAGTCGAGGAGGGTACGCACGTTGAAGCCGGCCAGAGCGTCGCGTCGATCGAAGCGATGAAAATGGAAGCCGCGATCACCTCACCGATTGCCGGAACCATCGAGCGGGTCGCTATCCCGCTCACCCAGCAGGTCGATGCCGGCGATCTGCTCGTAACGGTGCGTCCACGCTAAGATTAGGGCCGTTATCGATCAGTTGAGGATGTACCGTGCCAGACAAACGTACTGACGACCAGAGCGCGCTCGCGCGCCCCGTGTCGGCCGCCGCCAAGCGAACCAGGGACGAGCATCGCGGTACCGATGACCGCGGTGTCGACAGGCGCAGTGACGAGTCTGGCATTACCGACAACAACGGCGACGAGTACCACAGCGAACTGCCACCGCACACGATCGACAACCTCGCTGCCTCCCTGCCCGAGAGTTTCAGCGTTTCCATCGACGTGCCCGCCGCCCCACGGCGGGCCGTCGCACAGGGGGGACCGAGCACCTCTGTCGAAAACGCCCGTGTCCTGCCGACGCCGGTCACCCACACCGTCGAAATCAACACGCCGGCCCCGGCCAGAGCTGCCGGCGCAAATTCCGCCATCGAATCGCTCTCCAGACCGGATGCCGCAGCGTCGGTTCGGCGCGATCGCATCCGCTCCGAAAACAGCTCAGCCCCCGAGTCGGCGGCCATGCTCACCTCGGATCGCCTGCTCACCGTGAACCGTAAGACCCGCAAGGCGCCGCAGGGCGTCTGGCCGGAATTCATCTACGCGCTCTCGCTGCACCTGGTCAATCTCGGCGACTCGGCCAAGGTACGTGCGTCCAAGGAGATGAACGAGCGCATTCGTCGCAAGTTCGAGGGCGGCACCCGGTTCGTGCCGATCCTCACTCGCAAGGGCGGCGTGGGCAAGACCACCGTCACGACGCTGCTCGGCATGGCTCTGGCCGACGCTCGCGACGACCGCATCATCGCGATCGACGCCAACCCCGACCGCGGAACGCTCTCCGAACGCGTGAGCAAGCAGACCCGTTCGACCGTGCGCGATGTCGTCTCAAAGGCGGCATCGATCGGCAACTTCACCGATTTCTCCGCTCTCGTCTCGCGCGATGAAACCCGCCTCGACATTCTTGCTTCGGACACGGACCCGCTGCTCTCCGAGGCCTTTGACGAGAACGACTACAACGTCGTCGCCGACCTGGCTGCCCGCTACTACTCGATTGCCCTCACGGACTGCGGCACCGGAATTGTGCACTCGGTCATGCGCGCCACCCTGCAGCGGGCCGACTCGATCGTCATCGTCTCCGGCGGAAGCGTCGACGAGGCGCGTTTGGCCTCCGAAACCCTGACCTGGCTCGAAGCGAACGGCTACGGCGACCTCGTGCGTAACGCAATTGTCGCGCTCAACACCGCCACGCAGGGCACGAACCTGGTGCGGCTCGAAGAGATCGAGTCGCACTTTCGCTCGCGGGTGCGCGAAATCGTGCGCATTCCCTACGACCCGCAGCTCGCCGCCGGCAGCGTCGTGTCCTACAAAGACCTGAAGCCGATCACCCGGCTGGCCGCGCGCACCCTGGCCGAGCTCGTCGTCGCGGGCCTGCCCGCCGACCGCAGCGCCTAGCGCTGCCGCTCGACCGGGGCACGCTGTATCCGTTCGAACTAGTCGTGTCCTCCTGCTCAACCTGACCCATCCGCTCACCCCGAGGAGTGTCCCCGTGCCCGAACGTCAAATCCGTCTCTTCGGGGATCCGGTGCTGAAGACCGTATCCGACCCCATCGACGGAATCGACGACCGCGTGCGCGGTCTCGTGCGCGACCTCGTCGACAGCGTGCGCCTACCCGGCCGGGCAGGCGTCGCCGCCTCCCAGATCGGTGTCAACCTGCGCGCCTTCAGCTACAACGTCGACGGCGTCATCGGCTACATCCTCAACCCGATCATCGTCGAACTCTCCGGTGAACCCGACTTCGTCGACGAGGGCTGTCTGTCCGTTCCCGGCCTCTGGTACCCCACCAAGCGCTACCCCTTCGCGCGCGTGACCGGCATCGAACTCGACAATAACCCGGTCGAACTCTCCGGCACCGGCATCATGGCCCAGGCGCTGCAACACGAGACCGATCACCTCGACGGCTTTCTCTACATCGACCGTCTCGACAAGGAAAACCGTCGCGCCGCGATGAAAGAAATCCGCGGGTCTACCTGGTTCTAGCCCCTGACCGGAGCGTGACCATTCGGTGCTGAGCCGGCACGATCGAAGCTTTGTGCCGTCACGGAGATGAGGGAACGGGGAAGTGTTCCGCGGGTTTGCGAGTTCACGGTTTAAGCGTGGAAGGCAGTGCTTTTCTCGGACCCGACCCGCCAGAAATAGTACTGGGCCCGACCTACAATTACAGCAAGCCTGAACCCGACCCACACAGGGCCGGGTCCCACCTCAAACTACTCGCGCAGCGAGATCCCCTCAGTCACCGGCGCATTCGCGTACATCGTGTCGATCTCCTGAGCGAAGTCGCGCAGAATGATGTTGCGTTTGATGCTCATCTTCGGTGTCAGATGCCCGCTGTTCTCGGTGAGCTCGATCGGCAGCAGCGTGAACTTGCGAATCGATTCTGCCCGCGACACACCCTCATTGGCATGATCGACCGCGGCCTGAATTTCGGCGAGCACGGTTTTATTGACGGATGCCTGTTCCAGCGTCATTCCGGCATCTTCTTGATGGTTGTTCAGCCAGACCGGCAGCATGTCGGGGTCGAGGGTGATGAGCGCGCCGATGAAGGGTTTCTGGTCGCCGACAACGATCACTTGCCCGACCAGTGGGTTGGCCCGGATTGGGTCTTCGAGTGCGGCCGGAGCGACGTTCTTGCCGCCGGCTGTGACGATGATCTCCTTCTTACGCCCGGTGATGGTGAGATAACCGTCGGAATCGAAGTCGCCGATGTCGCCGGTCTTCAGCCAGCCGTCGTCGAAGGTGTCTGCGGTGGCCTGTGGGTTATTCCAGTACTCCTTGAAGACGTTGACACCCTTGACCTCGATCTCGCCGTCGTCCATGACGCGCACCGACACTCCGGGCAGCGGCGGTCCGACCGTGCCGATCTTGGCCCGCGTGGCCAGACCGACATTGGCCGGGGCGGTCGTCTCGGTCAGGCCATAGCCTTCGAGAATGACGATGCCGAGGCTTTTGAAGAAGTGACCGAGGTGGGCGCCAAGCGGAGCCGAACCCGAGACGGCCCAAATGACCTTGCCGCCCATCGCGGCGCGCAGCTTGCTGTAGACCAGCTTGTCGAACAGGGCGAACTGAATTTTCATGCCAAGCGGAATCGACGTTCCGGCCTGCACGAGCTTGGAATGCTCGACGGCTACGTGAGCGGCCGTGTTGAAAATCTTGCCCTTACCGCCGGCGATGGCCTTCTGCTGGGCCGAGTTGTAGACCTTTTCGAACACCCGCGGGACTGCCAGCAGAAAGGTCGGCTGGAAGCTGCCCAGCGCGGCCAGAAGGGTCTTGGTGTCGGCCTGGTGCCCGACGCGCACCCCCGCGTGCACGCACAACACCGAGATGAAGCGGGCGAACACGTGCGCGGTCGTGATGAACAGCAGGGTCGAGGCGCCCTCGGGGTGGATCAAAAGCTCTTTGAGTGCGACCGCGGCATTGCGGCTGGTCTCGAGGAAATTCGCGTGCGTGAGTACGCAGCCCTTCGGCTTGCCGGTCGAACCGGAGGTGTAGATGAGGGTGGCCATGTCGTCTCCGACGGCGAGGTTGCGGCGGCGTTCGATCTCGGCGTCGGTGACGTTGACACCCCCGGCTACGAGCTTGTCCAAATCGCCCAAATCGATCTGCCAGACCGAACGGATGTCGCTAAGTTCCGGATGAACTTCATCGAAGCGGGCGAAATGGTCGGCGGTCTCCACAATGACGGACGTAGCGCCGGAGTCGCTGAGGTTCCACTGCACCTGGCTCGGAGAACTGGTCTCGTAAACCGGAACCAGAATCGCCCCGGCGAACCAGGTCGCGAAGTCGATCAGGGTCCACTCGTAGCGGGTCCTGCAGATCAAGCCGATTTTGTCGCCGGGCTCGATGCCGGCGGCCACGAGACCCTTGGCAAGGGCTACGACCTGGGCATGGAACTCCTTCGTGGTGACAGGAAGCCACTGGCCGTTGCGCGGCAGAGAAAACAAAATGAGGTCTGGAGTCGCAGCGAGGCGATCCATCAGGAGATCGGTGAGGTTGGCGCCAGGATCGGCGGGAACAACGGCGGGCATATCAAACTGTTTCACGGCAACTCCTTTGGTACCGGCTGAACGTGCCAACTGCTCGCGAGCCAGAAAATCTGAGGTGAGCGGGTGTTTCGTCCAGCGGCAAACTGGTTTACTACACTCTAGAGCGTGCCATGCCCGGCCACCCGGTGCCGCCACACTACTTCTCGATCGCCCGCAACGAAAGGTGCCCCGTGCACGCAATTGGTATCGATATCGGGGGCACCAAGATTGCCGGCGCCCTCGTTGACGAGGCGGGCACCATCATTCGCTCTGATCGGCAGCCGACTTCCCCGGGAAACCCGCGGGAAATCGAAGATGTCGTCGTCGCCATGATTTTGGGCCTCTCCGTGGGCGAAGATGTCGTCGCCGCGGGGGTCGCCGCCGCCGGGTTCATCGACTCCGCCCAGTCGACTGTGTACTACGCGCCGAACATCAGCTGGCGTAACGAGCCGTTCCGCGACAAGCTCGAGGCGCGCCTCGACCTGCCCATCATCATCGAGAACGACGCCAATGCCGCCGGCTGGGCTGAATTTCGCTTCGGCGCCGGACGCGCGTACACCGATATGGTCACCCTCACCATCGGTACTGGGGTGGGCGGCGCGATCGTGATCAACAACGCACTTTTTCGCGGTGGATTCGGCGCCGGCGCTGAACTCGGCCATCTGCGTGTCGTCCCCGACGGTCTGGCCTGTGGCTGCGGTGCCCACGGCTGCCTCGAGCAGTACGGTTCCGGCCGGGCACTGCTGCGCATCGCCAATGATTTTGCGGATGCCGGCGGCATTGGCCTCGGTCTGGCCGCTGTCCGCGAGCGGTGCGGTAAACTCACCGGCAAAGAGGTCGGACTGCTGATTCAGGACGGTGACGGCGGAGCCCTCGCCGCTCTGCGTCAGCTCGGCAGTGCGCTCGGGCAAGGCTGCGCGAGCCTGGGCGCTGTACTCGACCCGCAGGTCTTCGTGTTCGGCGGGGGAGTCGCCGCCGCCGGCGAACTGTTGCTCGAGCCGATCCGGGCGGCCTACCTCGCCCACCTTCCAGCCCGCGGGTATCACCCTGAAGCTGAGTTCGCCATCGCCCAGCTCGTCAACGACGCCGGTGTGGTCGGTGCGGCAGACCTCGCTCGGCTGCACGCGGTGCGCTAAGCGGGCGCTCAGCGGGCTTGGCGGGGTGGTGCGGGAGGCCGCGGCGGCGACCAGTCTGGTCCGGCCGCGCGCGGCATCCGCTTGGATAGCGTAGGCGGACTAAGCTTTCACAGCAGGATAAAGGAGTGCGAATGTTCTATTGGTTCATGAAGAACATCGTCATCGGCCCACTGCTGCTCTCGCTGTTTCGGCCCTGGATCATCGGTCTGGAGCACATTCCGAAGACCGGCCCGGTCATTCTGGCCAGCAACCACTTGTCGTTCATCGACTCGGTTTTTCTGCCGCTCGTCGTGCCGCGCCGCGTGGCATTCCTGGCCAAAAGCGATTATTTCACCGGCAAGGGGCTCAAGGGCTGGGCAACGCGGCAATTTCTGACCGCAGCCGGACAGCTGCCGATCGACCGCTCCGGCGGCAAGGCCTCCGAAGATTCACTCAATACCGGCTTGCGCGTTCTGCGGGATGGCCGAATTCTCGGCATCTACCCAGAGGGCACCCGCAGCCCGGATGCCCGCCTATATCGTGGGCGTACCGGTGTGGCACGCATGGTGCTTGAGTCTGGCGTGCCGGTCATTCCGGTTGCCATGATCGACACCGAGAAGGCCATGCCGACCGGAACTCGCATTCCCCGGGTTCGCCGAATTGGAATCGTGATCGGTAAACCGCTCGATTTTTCCCGGTTTGAGGGCATGGAAGGCGATCGGTTTGTGCTGCGCAGCGTCACCGATGAGCTCATGTACGAGCTGCGACAGCTGAGCACACAGGAGTACGTAGACGTCTACGCGTCCTCGGTCAAAGAGAAGCGGGCCAGCCTTTCGCGATAAGCTGCCAGAATTGCTGTTTGCGCCGTGCGCGTTGCAGCACCTCATCCATTTCGTAGCCGGCGCGCGTTACCGGTCCAGCAGAGAAAACAGGAACTATCCCGTGGTAGACCCCACCGAGCCCATTGTTGCCGCAGAAGCCTCTGTCATCACGGGTCTCGACCACTGGCGCACCCTATCGATCAAGCAGCAGCCGACCTGGCCGGACGCCGACAAGGTGGCCGCGGCGTCCGCCGAATTGGCGACGCAACCGCCGCTGGTGTTCGCCGGTGAGGTCGACATTTTGCGTGATCGGCTCGCGCAGGCCGCCGGCGGTCAGGGATTTTTGCTGCAGGGTGGCGACTGCGCCGAGACGTTCAGCGGTGCCACGGCCGATCAGATCCGCAATCGGGTGAAGACCGTGCTGCAGATGGCCGTCGTACTCACCTACGGTGCGTCGATGCCGGTGATCAAGATGGGGCGGATGGCCGGCCAGTTCGCCAAGCCTCGCTCGAGCGACTTCGAAACCCGCGGCGACGTGACCCTGCCCGCCTACCGCGGTGATATCGTCAACGGCTACCCGTTCACGCCCGAGTCACGCGAGGCCGACCCCGATCGGCTCGTCAAGGCGTACCACACGTCGGCGTCGACCCTCAATCTCATTCGTGCGTTCACGCAGGGTGGCTTCGCCGACCTGCGCCAGGTGCACAGCTGGAATCAGGGCTTCGCCGCCAACCCGGCCAACCAGCAGTACGAGAAGGTAGCCAAGGAGATCGACCGCGCGATCAAGTTCATGATCGCCTGTGGCGCCGACTTCGAGGCCATGCGCCGCACCGAGTTCTACACCAGCCACGAGGGCCTGCTGATGGACTACGAGCGCCCGATGACGCGCATCGACTCCCGCACCGGCACGCCGTACAACACCTCGGCCCACTTCATCTGGATCGGGGAACGCACCCGCGACCTCGACGGTGCACACGTGGACTTTTTGTCGCGGGTGCGCAACCCGATCGGCGTCAAGCTCGGCCCGACAACGTCGGCCGACGACATGCTGCGTCTGGTCGACAAGCTCGATCCGAACCGGGAGCCGGGCCGCCTCACCTTCATCACCCGCATGGGTGCCGGCAAGGTGCGGGATGCTCTGCCGCCGCTGCTCGAGGCCATCAAGGCCAGCGAAGCGACGCCGCTGTGGGTGACCGACCCGATGCACGGCAACGGTGTCACCACGCCGACCGGCTACAAGACGCGACGGTTTGACGATGTCGTCGACGAGGTCAAGGGCTTTTTCGAGGCGCACCGCGCCGTCGGAACTCACCCCGGTGGAATCCACGTCGAACTCACCGGAGACGACGTCACCGAGTGCCTCGGCGGCTCGGAGCACATCGACGAGGCCGCCCTGGCGACCCGCTACGAGTCGCTCTGTGACCCGCGCCTGAACCACATGCAGTCCCTCGAGCTGGCCTTCCTGGTGGCTGAGGAGCTGGCCGCTCGCTAGCCCCTTTTTTGCACCGAACCCGGGCCCGGAAAGTAGATGTCGCTAGTCGCGTTCCTGAGGCGGACCGCGTCGTCGGAGGGTCATCCGTTCCTCGCTCAAACACCCCGAAACTCGCCACCCCACGGAGCACCCACCGCCCTCGCTCTTCTGAAACTGGGTCGGCGCGGCGAGCTGCAGAACTAGGCGGTGAAGCCGATTCTGAGAGGCTCACTGGGTAGTACTAACTCGCCTTCCCCGGGATCTAATGTCGCGACTTTGAAGAAATTCGAAGCGCCGGGGGTATCGGCGAACCCGTTGTATTCGAGTTTGAGGCCAGTGGCCTCCAGTATGGGTTTGGCTTCAGTCCACGATTTGCCGATGATATTCGTGGGCACTTGTACGGGCTCTGGGCCACGGGAGATGACAAGGACCAGCGTGGCGCCTTCGCGAATCGTGCCCTCGGGAACCTGCGCCGTGATGACGTCGCCCTCCTGCACCGTGTCGTTGTAGGTCTGCTCTCCGGAGATCGCGAGCAGGTTTTTCCCCACCAGAATGTCGGTGGCTTCGGCTACGGTCTTGCCGTCGACGTTCGGAATGGCGCCGAGTGACACGACGAGGTTCACGGTCAGGCCCTCGAAATACTCGCCACCGGCTGAGAGATCGGCACCGTCGGTTTCCTTGCTCGCGGCCATTACGGTGCCCTCGGGCACGTCGCCATTGAAGATCGGGTCGATGCTGCCGACGGCGGCGTTCAAGTCGGTGATCAGAGTGGATGCCGCCTCCTGCGTCAAGCCCGCCAGCGTGGGCAGCGTGATCGGTTGCAGTCCCTGGGAGACGATGATCGTGACCGGGCTGTCCTGGGGAACGCGGCTGCCGGCATGCGGATCTGTGCCGATGACGATCCCCTCGGCGACGGTGGCGCTGAAGGCGCCACCGAGCTCGGGTTGGAGGCCGAGTTCACTCAATTTAGCCGAAGCTGCTTCGGGAGAGGCCGACGCAAAATCGGGCAGCATCACGTCGGAGCCCGGGCCGGAGCCGAAGTACCAGCCGGTGCCGCCGAGAGTCGCAGCGATGAGAATGACGAGGGCGAACAGCCAGAATCCGCGGCGCTTGCGCTTGTCGGCCTTCTTGCCCAGTAGCTCGCCGCTGTCGGGCGGCCCCACCGGACCGGTACCAACCGGGTGAATACCGAGCAGGGTCGCGGCGGGCGGGCTGGTGGTAGCGAGTTTGGCGCCGAAAACCTGGGTTTCGGCATCCGCTATGGCGTTGGCGCCGGCACGTCGGCTCGAGGGCAGCACCATGGTCGATTGCAGGGCCAGCTCCTGGGTACCGCCACGCACCAGTGCGCTGACGTCGTGCAGTTGGTCGAGCATGACCCTGGCGTCTCGGGGACGGTCCTCTGGGTCGCGAGCGGTGGCCCAGAGCACGAGCTCATCGAGTTCGCGGGGGATGGAGTCGACCTTGCTGCTCGGTACCGGCACGGTGTCGTTGGCATGCTGATAGGCGATCTGCATCGGGGCTTCGCCCACATAGGGCTGCTCACCGGTCAGCATCTCGAACGTCATGATGCCGAGGGCGTAGATGTCGCTGCGGGCATCAGCGACACCGCGAGTGACGAGTTCGGGGGAGAGATAAGCGATGGTGCCGAGCAAGGCCTGACCGGTGGCCGTGTTGTTGTTGACGGCGCGAGCCAGACCGAAGTCGCTGATCTTGATGCGGCCGTCATCGGCCAGCAATACATTCTCGGGCTTGACGTCGCGGTGCACGATGCCGGCCTTGTGGGCGGCGGCGAGCCCGCTGAGCACGGCTTCGAGAATGTCGAGGGTCTGCTCGGGGGTGAGCCGGCCGTAATCCTTGAGCAGGTCGCGCAGGGTGATGCCGGGTAGGTATTCCATGACCAGGTAGGCCATATCGGCGTCCTGGCCCTGGTCGAAGACGTTGACGACGTTCGGGTGCGCGAGCCGGGCGGCCGACCGGGCTTCTTGAATGAAGCGGATCTTGAAGGCGCTGTCGTCGGCCAAATGACCGTGCATGATCTTGATCGCGACGCGACGCTCCAGCCTCAGATCGGTGGCCAGATAGACCGTGGCCATGCCGCCGCGCGCGATCCGCGAGCGCACCTGATACCGGCCGTCGATAAGACGGCCAATCATCGGGTCGGTCGAGGGAACGCTCACTCCTTGATTCTAGGTAATAGGGTGGCGCCCGCGGCGCGCGGCGCGCAGGGTTCGCCGGGGAGACACCCGGTCGGTGCGCTGAATTCGGTTAACCGATTTCGACGAGCCAGGCTTGCGCCGATGTTTCCCACTTTGCGTAGTAGTTGGGGTAGGCCGAAATCTGTACCGATTGGGCGGCCTGGGTGACGGTCATGGATTCCCAGCCGGCGATGTCGAGCAGACCGCGGGTGATGCCGGGGTTTGGGTTTCCGGCGCCGCCGAAGAAGGCGAGGCTGGCCCGCACCGGGTCCATGACCTGCTCGGGGGTGCCCCAGCCGGCGCTTGGGCGCTGTTGGAACAGCCCGAGGGAATCCCGGTCGCCATAGTGGACATTACGCAGCCCCGACTCCTGGGCGGCGGCGGCCAGCGCGATCACCAGACCGGCATCGTTCACACCCGCGCCGCGCCCCGTCGCCACGATGGTGCGGGCGTTCTGGCGCATTTCGTCGGTCATCGGCGTGACGACGCCCGCGGTAGCGCGGGTGATAGAGGCCGCCGGGACGACCGTCACGGGCAGCGTCAGAACCTGCCCGGGGTAGATGATGCTCGACCAGCCGAGCCCGTTGGCGTCGAGCACGGCCTGCACGCTCACACCGGCCTCATCAGCGACCGTGGTAATGGTCTCACCCGAGGCAATCGTGTGGGTGGCTGCGGAAGCCGCGACCTCCGGCGCGACGTACACGGCGGCCTCCATCGAGCCAGCAGCGGCCAATAGTACGACCTGGCCGGGGTAGATCACGCTACTGCCGCCGAGGCCATTGGCTCCGAGCAGGTCGGCGGTCTTCAGCCCATGTGCGGCCGCAATGCCGCTGATCGTGTCGCCGCTCTGCACGACATAATTCGTCGATGCCGTTGAAACGGAACCGGCCGGCGCTGCCGCCTCGGCCAGGGTCAAGATTTGGCCGGGGAAGATCAGGCTCTGGGAATCGAGACCGTTCAGCGCCAGCACGGCCGCCGTCGCCAGACCGAACCGGCCGGCGATACCACTAACGGTGTCGCCGTCAACGACGGAGTACTGCTCCGGTGCGATCTGCACGGTGGCAGCGACCGACGTGGGAACTACGGCGAGAACCGGTGTGGACTGGGCGAGCTTCGCTTTCAGCGGCTTCTTGGCGAGGGCCTGGGCTTCGACGGGAGCTGCGATGTTGAGGCTGATGGCCAGGGTGCTGACCAGCACAATCGGCACCGTGAGCAGGGCCTGGCGGGACCGCAGGTCTGCGGCCTTCTTCACCCGCCGCTTTGTGCCGCCGGCCACAGCCGTGCTGGCACGATTGGCGCCGCTCACCTCGGTACCGCTTACCTCGGTACCGCTTACCTCAGTACCGCCCAGTTCAATACCGCCTAGTTGAATACCGGCGTGTGCAGCACCAGCCTGCGAAACGGTGGCCCGCGGTGCGGCCAGCGCCGCCGCATCCGTCTTGATCTGTTCGGTCCTCGTGTGTACTGTCACCCTGGTCGACATGGTGCTCCATTTCATTGTGTACATCACGCTCGGTGTGGACATCGAGTTCACAGCACTGGCTGCTGTGCAGCAATCTCTCTCTGAGGTTTTCATAAATATGAGGAGGAGTCAATTGACACGGAGCAGCGAATTGGCACTGATCACGATAAAAAGCTGTGCAAGGTTTTGTGCCGGCCCCAAAATCATGGGAAACTACCAACGTGAGTGATCTGTCTTCAGAGCCCGAGTGGCTTACTATTCCTGCCCTTGTCAACCTCCTCGGAATGAGCCAGAGCCGCGTGCGGCACCTGATCGACGACAAGTACCTGCTGGCTATCCGGCGGGACAACGTCGTGTCGGTACCCTCCCTGTTTCTGCGTGATGGAGCTCCCGTTCCAGAACTGCGCGGCACGCTGTTTGTGCTGGCCGATGATGGCTTCACCGACATGCAGGCAATGACCTGGCTGCTCGAGGTCGACGACAGTCTCGGTGTGGCGCCGATCGAAGCCCTCCGCGCCGGCCGCAAGGCCGAGGTGCGGCGCGTCGCCCAGGCGCTGGCCTAACCGCTTTCAATCACGTCCGCCGGCGAGCAGCGCACGGCGCAGTACGACGTGCCGTTCAGCACGAGCCTGGCGATAAAAACGGATGCGCCAATCACATTGGCTGCGCCGGTCAGTACGCCCGGCGCGTCACGCGGTCGGTCAGATCGAGCAGGGTCTGCCGGGTGGCTCCGGCGATCGGTGCGGTTTCCAGCGCGGTCAGCGCTTCGGCGACCTTGGCGGTAATCAAAGCTTCGACCCGTTCGACCGCGCCACTGGCCGTGATGAGCTCCTGAAGGGCGCGAATCTGGCCCTGATCGAGCGTGGGGTCGCCGAGCTGCGCGTCTAGTATCACTCTGTCCCGGTCGTCCAGCCGCTCCCGAGCCAGCGCAATCAGCACGGTGCGCTTGCCCTCGGTCAGGTCGTCCCCGCTCGGTTTTCCGGTGACCGCGGCATCACCGAACACCCCGAGCAGGTCGTCGCGCAACTGATAGGCCATGCCGAGCGGCAGACCGAAGGCCCGCAATGAACTGAGCTGGTCAGCCGACGCTCCGGCCAGCGCGGCCCCGATCACGAGCGGAGCCTGCACACTGTACTTGGCCGATTTGTAGACGATCACTCGCAGCGCACGGTCGAGCAGTTGCGATTCGGGGTGTGCCAGCCAGGCCCGTTCCTCGAGAATGTCGAGGTATTGCCCGGCCGTGACCTCGGTGCGCATGTGGTTGAACTCGAGCCGAGCGCGTCGGGCTGAAGGTCGGTCGGCGACCGCATCGAGTCCTTCGTCGAGAAGCTCGTCACTCCAGCCGAGCAGCAGGTCGCCGAGCAGCATCGCCGACGCCCGTCCGAACGTGACAGGACCGCCGGACCAGCCCTCATTCTCGTGCAAACTTTCGAACAACTTGTGGGCACTCGGTGCCCCGCGTCGGGTGTCCGAGTTGTCGATGATGTCGTCGTGCACGAGCGCGGCGGCATGAAAAATTTCAAGGGCGCTGGCCGCTGAGACGACCGCCTCCAACCGTGCTGGGGCAGTGGATGCCGCGCCTCGCCCACAGTCTACGTCCGCCGGTGTTTTCGCCTCTAGCTGGGCCGCATGTGGGCCAGTGTCTGCCGCTAGGACGCTCTGCGCGCCCCAGTAACAGAACTGGGCTCGAAACCGTTTTCCACCGCTGAGAAACTGCCGTGAGAAGTCCATCAGAGGCGTCAGATCCGAGCCGATCAGGGTCACAATTGAATCGCGGGACATGAGAAACTCGTCGATGCGAGATTGAACCAAGTCGACCAGGCGTTTGCTTTCAGGCACCCGTATAGCCTAGCCGCCATGGCGGGGTTAGAATTGAGTAGTTCGACCTTACCCAGTTCGAATTTTGCAGTTCAAATTGTGCAGTTCAAATTTTAAACCACCCGCTCGATCCCGCAACTGGAAGGGAATGAGATGCCGCTTTCGGAACAGGAGCAGCGACTCCTTGAAGAGATGGAGCGCAGCCTCTATCACAACGATGCCGACTTTGTCGCCAGCGTCGGAGTGTCGCGACTTCGCCCGAACTATCGTTCCATCGCCGTCGGTGTGCTGCTCGCCGTCGCGGGCATTGTCGCCCTCATCGCGGGTGTTGCACTGGCGTGGCTCTGGCTCGGCATTCTCGGCTTCATTGTGATGTTCGGTGGCGTTCTCATCGCCGTCTCGCCCGGCAAGGCCATCCGTGGTCTTCCCGGGCCGTCTGCACCCGGGCGCCGACCGGAGCAGACTAAGTCAGACCAGGGGCTGATGGATCGTCTGAACGACCGTTGGGACCGCCGTCAGGATGGCCAGTAACACGAACGCCCAGTAACACGAAGAAGCCAGTAACACGAAGAGCCAGTAACGCCACCAGCCAGCAAGCGCAGCGTCCCTCCACAGGGCTCCCAAACTAAAGAAATTGCAGCCCCAAAGGGCCGATCACCCGATCGGCCCTTTTTTTGTGCCCAAAAATCGCCAAGAGGCATCCGTTTTGAACGAATAAGCTCTCTTTTCCTCCACCATGAGTTGCCAATGAATTCATGGCATTTTGTCGAAAAAATTCTGAAACAGGTCAAAATTCTTCGATAAGTGGTTGAAGGTGGAGTAAAGTGGAGGTAGACCTGAATCTGGCCGGAAGAAAGGGGTCCGCGTGTTCCTTGGCACGTACGCTCCCCGGCTCGACGAGAAGGGTCGAATAATTCTTCCCGCGAAATTTCGGGAGGAACTTTCTACCGGCGTGGTGATGACGCGGGGGCAGGAACACTGCATCTACGTGTTCAGCACCCGCGAATTCGAAACGCTCCACGACAAGATCCGCCAGGCGCCGGTCACGAGCAAACAAGCTCGTGACTACCTCCGGGTATTCCTGTCCGGAGCGAGTTCTGAAACGCCGGACAAACAAAACCGCGTCACCATCCCCGGCAATCTCCGCAGCTATGCGGGGCTTGACCGGGAACTGACCGTCATCGGTGCTGGCAGCCGAGTCGAGATTTGGGACAGCGAAGCGTGGGCCACGTACCTCGCCGAGCAGGAAACCTCGTACGCCAACACGACGGAGGAGGTGATTCCGGGACTCTTCTAGCCCTTGGCGCCTGACTCCTCGCCGTTTTAGCCCTGACACACTTCCCCGGTGCCAGGACGAAATGGAGGGGAATCTGGCCTCACGGACTTTCCCGGCATTATGGCCAGCAACGAAATTCACACCCCGGTACTGCTCGAACGCTGTGTCGAGCTACTCGCCCCCGCGCTTGAACAACCCGGAGCAGTGCTCGTTGACGCGACGCTCGGAATGGGCGGTCACGCCGAAGCGATCCTGTCCCGCTTTCCGGGGCTCACGCTCGTCGGCCTAGACCGCGACACCGAGGCCCTCGCCATCGCCGAGGAACGCCTTAAGGGATTCGGCGATCGGGTACACCTCGTGCACACCGTCTATGACGGCATCGGCGAAGCCCTCGACGGCCTCGGCATCACCGAGGTCGCCGGCGTCTTGTTCGACCTTGGTGTGTCCAGCCTGCAGATCGACCGGGTCGAACGCGGCTTTTCCTACTCAAAGGATGCCCCGCTCGACATGCGCATGGATGGCACCGCCGGCCTGACCGCTGAGAGCATCCTCGCCGATTACAGCGAACGCGATCTCAAGCGTATCTTTCAGGACTACGGCGAAGAGAAACTGTCCGCTCGCTACGCCAAGGCCATCGTCGAAGCTCGCCAAACGACTCCCTTCGTGCGGTCGGCACAGCTCGTCGACGTGATCACGAAGGCGACTCCGGTCGCCGTTCAGCGGCAGGGCCACCCGGCCAAACGGGTCTTCCAGGCGCTCCGCATCGAGGTCAACCAGGAGCTCGCCGTGCTCGAGCGGGCCATTCCCGCCGCGCTTGAGCGCGTGCAGGTCGGTGGGCGCATCGTCGTCATGGCGTACCAGTCGCTCGAAGACCGTATCGTCAAACGGGCCCTCGCCGCGGCATCCGGTTCAACTGCCCCCGCCGGCCTGCCGGTGGAACTCCCCGAACACAAACCGCTCTTCACCCTGCTGCTGCGCGGAGCCGAACTGGCATCCGACGAGGAGAAGGCCATCAACCCCCGCGCGACGCCGGTTCGGCTGCGCGCTGCTGAACGACTGAGAAGGGCCGCCGCATGAGCGACAACCTGGCACGCGTATCGTTTGCGGTCGAACGCGAAGAGTTCGAGGCACCGGGGCGTCGCCCCTTTCGTATCGTCTCGTCGAGCCCGAGCCGCCGTACCCGCCCGCGCATCTTCTATGCCCTCACCGCTGTGGCCGGAATGGCCGCAATCATCGTCGCCCAGCTTCTCCTGAGCGTGGGCATCTCCCAGGGCGCCTACGAGATCTCCAGTCTGCAGTCGAGCCAGTCCGAACTCGGCCGCACGGCGGCGGGCGTGAGCGAAGACCTCGCGCGGGTCTCGTCGCCGCAAAGCCTCGCCGCCAACGCAGAGGGACTAGGCATGGTCAGCAACTCCAACCCCGTTTACCTGCGCCTGTCCGACGGCGCTGTTTTGGGCGCTCCGGCATCGGCGTCGGGTTCGCAGGCCGGGGCGGCCAGCCTCGTTCCGAACGCCCTGCTGACCGGCAGCACACTGCTGTCGCAACTGCCCGACCACGCGGCGGCGGGCACCGTCGCGATCACGAGTGCTCCGGTAGTTCCTGCAGGACTCGCGGCGCCCACTACCCGATAGTTTCTCCGTGTCGACCATGATGGGCAGATGAGCGTGCGCAGCAGCAGTGCCCGAACCAACCCGACCAACACCCGGTCCAGTCGTCGACGCACCTTTTTCACCATCGTCGTGCTGTTCGTCATCATCGCTGTCTTCGTGGTGCGACTGGTCGACATTCAGGTGGTGCAGGCCGATTCGCTCACCAAGGACTCCGTGGGAAACCGTTCGGTCGGCCAGGTGATCTACGGCTCGCGCGGCGAGATTGTCGACGGGAACGGTGTGGTGCTTGCCGGAACGGTCATGCGCTACAACATCACCATGTCGCCGGTCAACGCCACCCCTTTCAAGCGCACGGTCGACGGAAAAAAAGTCGAATTGTCGGTGGCCGATGCGGCCGCCGAAATCGGTGCTGCCACCGGTCAAACCGGTGACGCCATTCTGCTGACCATTTCCACCGCCCTCGAGGCCAACTCCAAGGCCAATTTCGCCTACATCGCCCAGAAGGTCGACGTCGACGTGCTGCGCGCCGTGCAAGAGCTGCACATTCCGTGGACGTACTCCGAGAACAGCCCGAGCCGGGTGTACCCGAACGGAGCAGTCGCCGGCAATCTACTCGGATTTCTGTCGGGGGAGGGTGTGCCACAGGCCGGACTCGAATCCGGGCAGGATGCCTGCCTGGCCTCGACCGATGGCTCGGAAACCTACGAGAAGGGCGCCGACGGCGTGCGCATCCCTGGCAGCAGCGTCACGGGCACCGAGGCCGTTGATGGTGGCGACGTCGTCACCACCATCGATTCCGATCTGCAGTGGTTCGTGCAGCAGACCCTCGCCGCTCGGGCACAGGAGACCGGGGCCGCCTGGGCCAACGCGGTCGTGCAGGACGCCAAGACCGGTAAGCTGCTCGCCGTCGCCGACTACCCCTCGGTCGACCCGAACAATGTCGGCGGTACCGAAAACCCCGACGATCGCGGTTCCAGGGCATTCACCCAGTCCTTCGAACCGGGGTCGACCTTCAAAGCGCTCACCGCGGCATCCGTTCTCGATGCCGGCGTTGCCACACTCGACACCGGCGTCGTCGCGCCATACCGCTACCTGCCGTCCAACGGTGCCAACATCAATGACAGCCACTCGCACCCGGACCAGAACATGACCCTCACCGGCGTGCTGATCGACTCGAGCAACACCGGCATGTCCAAGTTCGGCGAGATGCTCACCGATCAGCAGCGCTACGACTATATGAAGGCCTTCGGATTGGGCACCGCTACCGAGACCGGATTCCCGCGCGAAGACGGCGGCATTCTGCACCCCGCCGACGAATGGGACAACCAGACCAGCTACGCGACCATGTTCGGCCAAGGCCTGACCACGACTGCCCTGCAGATCGCCAGCATCTACCAGACCATCGCTAACGACGGCGTGCGTATGCCGGTGCAGCTGGTGGAGGGCTGCCGTCAGACCGACGGCACACTGACCGACGTGCCCGATACTACGGGTACCCGGGTGCTCTCCGAAAGCGCGGCGAACGACACGAGTGACGTGCTCGAGATGGTGTACCAGAAGAGCTGGGTGAACGCTAAGTGGAACATTCCGGGCTATCGCGTCGCAGCCAAGACCGGCACCGCCCAGATGCCCGACGGGCACGGTGGATATTCCAACGGATACCTCGTTTCGGTTTCCGGGTTCGCTCCGGCCGACGATCCGCAGTATGTCGTCTCGGTCAGCATCGCTGATCCTGTTAAACTGAACACATCTGCCGCACCGGCTCCGGTCTTCCAGGAGATCATGAGCCAAGTTTTAAAAAAGTACCGGGCGGTTCCCTCCGGCGCGAGTGCGCCCGACCTCCCGTCCACCTGGTAAGAAAGCGAGCCCAGCGTGTCTGAATTGGCGCCGTCGGCTCTCCGTCCCGAGCATCCCGTTCCGCGGTCGCTGTCGGGATTGGTTGCCGAATTTGATCTAGAACTACGTGGAGACATCGACGGTCTCGAAGTCACCGGGGTGAGCCTGAGCTCCCGCACTGTGCAGCCCGGCGACCTCTACGTCGGTGTTCCCGGCGCACACCTGCACGGAGCCACCTTCGCAGCAGCCGCAGCAGAGTCCGGCGCCGTGGCCATCCTGACCGACCAGGCGGGGGCGCTCCTGGCCGCTGACAGCGGGCTGCCCGTGCTCATCACCCCTGATGCCCGCGCCGCACTCGGTGCTGTCTCCGGGTGGATCTACCGCACCGCCGACAACCCAGCGACCCTGTTCGCGGTGACCGGAACGAACGGCAAGACCAGCGTGGTCTACCTGCTCTTCGGTATCCTGAGCCAGCTGGGCATCGTCTCCGGGCTGACCTCAACGGCTGAGCGCCGCATCGGCGATCTCGCCGTGACCAGTGCGCTGACCACCCCGGAGGCGAGCGAACTGCACGCCCTGCTCGCCCGCATGAATGAGGCCGAGGTGCGCGCGGTCGGCATTGAAGTGTCGGCCCAGGCGCTCAGCCGCTATCGGGTCGACGGGCTGGTCTTCGACGTCGCTGCGTTCACGAACCTCAGCCACGACCACCTCGACGATTACGCGGCGATGGACGACTACTTTCAGGCCAAGATCGAGCTGTTCCAGCCCGATCGCTCGCACCGCGGCGTTGTCACCGTCGACACCGACTGGGGCCGGCGCATCGCCGACGAATGCCGCATACCGGTCACGACCATCACCAACCACACGGATATTGACGCCGACTGGCGCATGACCGTGGTCGGTGAAACCGCCAACCACACCGATTTTGTGCTCGACGGTCCGGACGGCCGGCGCCTGCGCACCCGGGTACCCTTGCTCGGCTGGTACATGGCGGCGAATGCAGCCCTCGCTATCGTGATGCTGGTCGAATCCGGCTTCGACCTCGAGGCCATCCAACACACCCTCGACCGTGACGGCGGCATCGTCGCCTATATTCCCGGCCGGGCCGAGCGCATCTCCGGCGACCGGGGCCCGCTCGTCTACATCGACTACGGGCACAGTCCAGACGCCTTCGTCAATACCCTCGCGGCCCTGCGCAAATTCACCCCCGGCAAGCTGATCATGCTGTTCGGCGCTGACGGCGACCGTGACACCACGAAACGCGCCGATATGGGCGCGATCGCGGCCCGCGGCAGCGATATCGTGGTCGTGACCGACTTTCACCCGCGCTACGAAGACGCCGCGAGCATCCGTGCTGTCTTACTCGAAGCAGCGCGCGCGGCCGTTCCCGACGGCGAGTTCTACGAGGTGGCCAACCCTCGTGCGGCATTCCGCACGGCGTTGTCACTGGCACACGAAGGAGACACCATTTTGTATGCCGGCCCAGGCCATGAGGACTACCACGAGGTACAGGGCAGGAAACTGCCCTACTCGGCCCGCGAGGATGCCCGAGAAGCGCTGCGCTCGGCTGGGTGGCTATAAATGATCGCCCTCTCCCTGGCCGAGATCAGCGAGGCCGTTGACGGTACGCTGCACCTGGCCGGTCCGGCCGCCGACGCTGACCAGGTCAGCGGATCGGTTCAGACCGACTCCCGCCTGATCGAACGAGGCTCGATTTTCGTCGCCAAGCCCGGCGCAGTGACCGACGGTCACCTGTTCGCGCCACTCGCCGCCGAGCGCGGCGCCGCCGTGCTGATCGTCGAGCGACTGCTCGATCTGCCGGTCACCCAGATCGTCGTCGCCGACGCCGTGGCCGCGCTCGGCGCCCTTGCCGCGGTCGTGGTCGCCCGGGTGCGCGCCGCCGGAACGCTCAAGGTTGTAGCAGTCACCGGCTCCAACGGCAAGACCACCACCAAGAACCTGCTGCGCAGCATGCTCGAACGGGTCGGCCCGACCGTCGCCCCGCGCGGATCCTTCAATAACCAGGTCGGCGCGCCGATGACCATGCTTGAGGTCACCGCCGAGACGCGTTTTCTCGTGATCGAGATGGGCGCCAGCAGCGAGGGCGCCATCGCACACCTGGTGCGCCTGGCCCGGCCCGACGTAGGAATTGTGCTCAGTGTCGGCCTCGCTCACGCCGGCGAGTTCGGTGATCTCGATGCCACAGTGCGTGCCAAGTCCGAGATGGTCACCGACCTGCTTGCAACGGATGTCGCGGTGCTCAATGCAGACGATCCGCGCGTCGCGCAGATGGCCGCGCTCACCCCGGCCCGCATCGTGTACTTCGGCGAATATGGTCAGGTCGACGTGCGCGCGAGTGACCTGCACTCCGGCCGCACCGGAACGACCTTTACGCTGTACCTCGCCAACGGGCAAAGCGCCCAGGTCGTGTTTCGGGTGCTCGGTGAGCACCACGTTATGAATGCCCTCGCCGCCGCCGCCGCCGCTGAGGTGCTCGGAGTCACGCTGGTCGACATCGTCGCCGCGCTCGAGGCCACGACCAGGGCTGAACGCTGGCGCATGGAGGTACTCGGCGGCAAGGACGACGTCACCGTCATCAACGACGCCTACAACGCGAGCCCCGACTCAATGAGTGCCGCGCTCAAGACCCTCGCCCAGATTGGCACCCCCGGAAAGCGCACCATCGCCGTGCTTGGCGAAATGGCCGAACTGGGGGAACTAGCCGGTGAGGAGCACGATCGCATCGGTCTGCTCGCCGTGCGTCTCAATATTTCGCAGTTGATCGTGGTCGGGCTCGCCGCCCGCCGCATGCACATCAGCACAATCAACGAGGGGTCCTGGGACGGTGAGTCGGCGTATGTCGACACGCCGGAGGAGGCCTTCGACCTGGTGCGTAGCTCAGTGAATCCGGGTGATACCGTGCTCGTCAAGTCATCCAACTCTGCGGGTCTGCGGTTCCTCGGCGATCGGCTGGGAGACTTGTTCTCGTGAGAGTCTTGCTATTGTCCGGCGCGTTTTCGCTCGCCTTCACCCTGTTTCTGACGCCGCTGTTCATTCGGCTGTTCAAGAAGTTCGGCTGGGGCCAGTTCATTCGCGACGATGGGCCAAAGAGCCATCATGCCAAGCGCGGCACCGCCACCATGGGTGGCATCATCATTATTCTTGGCGTGCTGATCAGCTATTTCACCGCCATGCTGATCGAGCAACGACCGTTTACCCCTTCGCCCCTGCTCGTGCTGTTCATGATGGTCGGCCTCGGACTGGTCGGGTTTCTCGACGACTTTTTAAAGACCCGCCATCAGCGCAGCCTCGGCCTCGGCGGTTGGTCCAAGGTGCTGGGGCAGGTCATCGTCGCCGGCGCGTTCGGAGTGCTGTCGCTGCAATTCGTCGACCGTAATGGTCAGACTCCCGCCTCGACCAGTGTGTCGTTCATTCGGGACCTGCCACTGGACTTCATGAAGCTCGGCACCTTCCTCGGCATCGCCGTGTTCCTGCTCTGGATCTGCCTAATCGTGGCCGCGACCTCAAACGGGGTGAACGTCGCTGACGGCCTCGATGGACTCGCCACCGGGGCATCCATTTTCGCCATTGGATCCTTCGTCGTGATCGGGTTCTGGCAGTCCAACCAGAGCTGCTTTGGGGGATCGGATGCCGCCGACCAGTACAAGTGCTACCTCGGACCCGACTCGTTCGACCTTGCCATCGTCGCGGCGACCATCGTCGGCGGCCTGATCGGATTTCTCTGGTGGAATACCTCCCCGGCCAAGATCTTTCTCGGCGACACCGGTTCGCTGGCCCTCGGTGGGGCGCTGGCTGCCCTCGCCATTCTCAGCCGCACCGAGCTGCTGCTCGTGCTCATCGGTGGGCTGTTCGTGATGGAAGCCGGGTCGGTCATCGTGCAACGCGCCTACTTCAAGATCACCCACGGTAAACGCATCTTTTTGATGAGCCCGGTCCATCACCATTTTGAACTCAAGGGCTGGGCCGAAGTCACCGTCGTTGTGCGGTTCTGGATCATCGGCGGCCTGCTCGTCGCCGCCGGTGTCGGCTCGTTCTACCTCGAATGGCTGTCTCAATAGTGAACCCTGAAACCCCCGCTTCCGGCGACCGCCTGAACGGGCTCGTCAGCTGGCACGCCGACTGGCGGGCCTTGCGGGTCACCGTGCTCGGTCTTGGGGTGACCGGTTTTTCCGCCGCGGACACCCTCGCCGAACTCGATGCCGACGTGCTCGTGCTCGCGTCGCCGGGTATCGACGAGCGCTTCGACCTGTTGACCGTGCTCGGGGTGCCGTTCGTGCAGGCTGACCTGCGTGAGGTGCCGGCTGAGCTAGTAGCGCAGCATCCGGAATTGATCATCGTCTCTCCCGGCTTTCACCCCGACCACCCCGTACTACTCTGGGCGGCCGAGCACAATGTGCCGGTCTGGGGCGACATCGAATTGGCCTGGCGGCTGCGCGACAAGGTCGGGACCCCGGCCGAGTGGATGCTCGTCACCGGCACTAATGGCAAAACCACCACGGTGCAGCTGACGGCGACCATGCTCGCCGCGCATGGCAGTCGAGTGGCCCCCTGTGGCAATATCGGCGTGCCCGTACTCGACGCCATTCGCGACCCACAGGGCTGGGACGTGCTAGTTGTCGAACTATCGAGCTACCAGCTGCACCACCTGCCGCCCAGCGGACCCGGTGCACTACGTCCCTGGGCCAGCCTCTGCCTCAACGTCGCCGACGACCACCTCGACTGGCACGGCTCCGCTGCGGCCTACCGCGCAGCCAAGGCCAAGGTCTACCTCAATACCGCCGTCGCGTGCGTGTACAACACAGCGGATGCCGCGACCCTCGCGATGGTGCAGGATGCCGAGGTGCAGGAGGGCGCCCGCGCCATCGGTATCGGCCTCGGCGTGCCCGGACCGAGCGACCTCGGCATCGTCGACGGCATCGTCTGCGACCGGGCCTTTCTCGACGACCGCTTCGAGCGGGCCCTCGAACTGACCACCGTTCCGCACCTGGTCGCAGCTGGGCTCGGCGCCCCACACGTGATTACCGACGTGCTCGCCGCGAGTGCGCTCGCGCGCTCCTTCGGGGTTGAGCCGGCGACCATCCACCGCGCGCTCGAAACCTTTCACCTCGACGCACACCGCATCGAAACGGTCGCGATCGGCGACGGCGTGGAGTGGATCGACGACTCCAAGGCCACCAACCCGCACGCCGCGGATGCCTCGCTGGCCGCCTACGAGTCGGTGGTCTGGCTGGTTGGGGGGCTGCTCAAGGGTGTCGACATCTCCGAGCTCGTGCTGAAGCACGTCGGCCGACTACGCGGCGCCGTCATCATCGGCGTTGATCGAGCCGCAGTACGCGAGGCATTCGCGCGACACGCCCCCGACCTGACCGTGTTTGAGATCGACGCCAGCGACACTGAACAGGTGATGACGGCTGCAGTGCGGCTGGCTGCCTCGATCGCACAGGCCGGCGACACCGTTCTGCTCGCACCGGCCGCGGCATCGATGGATCAGTTCGAGAGCTATGCCGAACGCGGCCGGCTCTTCAATCAGGCAGTACACGATTTCTTGGGCAGGTGACGCGGTTGGTACAGGTGCCCCGTAAGCCCGCATCCGAGCTGGCAGCGCAGAACCCGGGCAGCACGGAGAATGCGCGCGCCTTTCGCCCCACACCCGGCGCGCGCAAGACCGAGCGCAGGTCGGGGATTCCCGAGCAGCCGGCGACGGAAGGGCCGGGCGGACCATCCGTTCGAATCAACCTCGGTCGGGTGTTCAAGGCCGAGGGCGGCAACTACTTTCTGCTGCTCGGCACCACCCTGTTCCTGGTGGTTTTCGGCCTCGTCATGGTGCTGTCGTCGTCGTCGGTCGATTCCTTTCTGGCCGATATGGGCTTCTTCGGCGGAATTTTGCGTCAGGGTATGTTTGCGCTGATCGGCATTCCACTCATGCTCGTCGTGAGCAGGCTGCCGCTCGCCTTCTGGCGTCGCATGGCCTGGCCGGCGATGCTGATCACCTGCTTCTTTCAGTTTCTGGTCGTCGCCACCGGCCTCGGCGTCGGCACCGGCGGCAACACCAACTGGCTCAACATTTTTGGTATTCAGTTTCAGCCCTCCGAGGGCATCAAGGTGGCCCTGGTTATCTGGCTCGGTGTGATCCTTTCGAAAAAACAGCACCAGTTGCACGACTGGAAGCACGTGTTCATTCCGGTCTTCGGGGTTGGCGGTGGCGCCGCGCTTCTCGTCATGCTCGGCGGTGACCTCGGAACAACGATGATCATGGCCGGCATTCTGTTCGGCGCACTGTTCTTCGCCGGCGTTAAACTGCGCCTGCTCATTGTGCCGCTGCTGGTCGGCGTCGGCGCAGCGGTCGTGCTGGCCATTGTGAGCCCCAATCGGCTGACTCGCATCACGAGTTTTCTGCACGAGGGCTGTACGGAACTGGTCGGGGAGATCTCGTCGAGTTGCTGGCAGCCGCTGCACGGCACCTGGGCCCTCGCCAACGGAGGAATCTTCGGCGTCGGCCTCGGCAACTCCGCGGCAAAATGGTCGTGGCTGCCGGCCGCCGACAACGACTACATCTTCGCCATAATCGGCGAAGAACTCGGCCTGATCGGCTGCATAGTCGTGCTCGGCATGTTCATTTTGCTGGCCTTCGCCTTTTTGCGCATCATGCGCGCAGCCACGACCGTGCAGGCCAAGGTCTCCACCGCCGCCGCCATGGTTTGGATCATCGGACAGGCCTTCGTCAACATCGGCGTCGTGCTCGGTGTGTTCCCCGTTCTGGGCGTGCCGCTGCCGCTGATCTCGGCCGGAGGCACCGCCCTGCTCACCACCCTCGTCGCGATCGGCATCGTGCTCTCTTTCGCCCGCGGCGACCGATCGAGCGACGCGGAGGGCGCCTTCAGTCCGAATGATCTGCACGACACCAATCTTGTTGAGGCTGACCGAGCATGACCACGTACCTTCTGGCGGGCGGCGGCACCGCTGGCCACGTCAACCCCCTGCTCGCCGTCGCCGACCGAATTCGCGCGAGTGAAGCGGATGCCACGGTGCTGGTTCTCGGCACCGCTGAAGGTCTCGAGGCACGTCTGGTGCCGGCCCGCGGCTACGAACTCATCGTCGTTCCCCGGGTGCCGTTTCCGCGTCGGCCGAACTGGACGGTCCTCGCCTTTCTGCCGCGCTTTAGCGCGGCCGTGCGCGGCGTGGCCGCGGTCATTCGCTCTCGAAAGGTCGACGTGGTCGTTGGCTTCGGCGGGTATGTTTCGACGCCGGCCTATCTCGCGGCCCGGCGCGCGGGTGTGCCGATCGTCATTCACGAGGCCAACGCCAGACCAGGCCTGGCCAACAAACTCGGCGCCCGCCTGACCCGGCATGTCGGGGTGGCTTTCGCCGGCACCCCGCTTCGGCACGCCCGCTTCGTCGGGATGCCGCTCCGGCCCGAAATCGAAGAGCTCGACCGTTTGGCCGTCCGCGCCGAGGCCCTCGCGTTCTTCTCGCTCGAGCCCGAGCGTCCTGTGCTGCTGGTCACCGGGGGATCGCTCGGCGCGCGCCGGCTCAACGAGACCATGGTCGAGTCAGCCTCCGCCCTCGTGGCCGCCGGCTGGCAGGTGCTACACATCACCGGGTCCAAGGCTGAGATCGTCGACCCCGGCGTGCCGCAGTATCACCTGGTTGCCTATTGCGATCGGATGGACCTGGCCCTCGCCGTAGCCGATTTCGCCGTGACCCGGGCGGGTGCAGCGACGGTCAGCGAACTGTGCGCGCTCGGCATTCCGGCCGTGTACGTGCCGTATCCGGTCGGCAACGGCGAGCAGCGCTTCAATGCCGCGCCGGTGCTGGCCGCCGGCGGCGGCGTGCTGATCAATGACAAGGACTTCGTGCCGGCCTGGGTTCTTGGCGAGTTGGTGACCCTGTTGGGTGACCGGGCGCGGCTGCATTTGATGGGGCGTGGGGCGGCATCCGTCGGCGTGTTGGACGGCACGGCACGCATGCTCGACCTCGTGCACGGGGCACTCACGACTTGAACGTCGGTCGGCACGCGTAACCTAGTGCCCGCACGAATTGTTTTATTTGCTTCGATCGAGAAGAGCACACCACCGTGATCCAACCAGACCTCACCCTGATCATTCCCGAGAACCTCGGCGTGGTGCACTTCGTGGGCATTGGAGGCTCCGGAATGAGCGGAATCGCACGCCTATTCCTGAATCAGGGCTACACGGTTACCGGCTCCGACGCCAAGGATTCGCCCAACGTGCAGGCGCTGCGTCAACTCGGTGCCAGCGTATTCATCGGGCACGATGCGGCGAATGTCGGCGCGGCCGACACCCTCGTCGTCACCGGCGCGCTCTGGCAGGACAACCCGGAGTACGTACTCGCCAATGAGCGCGGCCTTCCGGTGCTGCACCGCGCGCAGGCACTGGCCTGGCTCATTCGTGAGCACCGCCTCGTTGCCGTCGCGGGCGCCCACGGCAAGACCACGTCCACCGGAATGATCGTCACCGGGCTGCTCGGCCTCGGCCAGGACCCGAGCTTCGTCAACGGTGGCGTGATCGAATCGCTCGGGGTGAGTTCTGCAAGCGGAACCGACGACCTGTTCGTGGTCGAAGCCGACGAATCGGACGGCTCGTTCTTGCTCTACCACACAGCGGTGGCGCTGGTCACAAACGTCGACCCCGACCACCTCGACCATTACGGCTCGCTTGAAGCGTTCGAGGCCGCGTTCGTCCAGTTCAGCAGCAAGGCCGGCGAGCTCGTCGTCATCTCTTCCGACGATGTCGGCGCCGTGCGGGTCACCGCAACGGTCACCGCCGGCCTGGCCGAAGCGGATGCCGCCGCGCGCGTGATCACGTTCGGCGAGCACCCCGATTCCACCGTTCGCGTGCACTCCATCACCACGACCGGTCCGGTGAGCTTCAGCGTCGCCTGGCAGGGCCAGGATTACAGCGCCACCCTGCGCATTCCCGGCAAGCACAACGCCATCAACGCGGCCGGCGCCTTCGCCGTGCTGGTGGGGCTCGGCTTCGATCCCGCGGCAAGCCTCGACGCGATCGCCGGCTTTGGCGGTACCCAACGCCGGTTCGAACTGCACGGCACCGTCGGCGGCGTTAGCGTCTACGACGATTACGCCCACCACCCGACCGAGGTCGCCGCGGCCCTCGCGGCCGCCCGCACCGTCGTGGGGGAGGGCCGCATCATCGCGGTGCACCAACCGCACCTGTACAGTCGCACCCGCCTGTTCGCTCAGGAATTCGCCGAGACGCTCGAGAACTTTGCCGACCAGACGATTGTGCTCGCGGTGTACGGCGCCCGCGAAGACCCGGAGCCCGGAGTGACCGGCGCGATCGTGTCGGAGCGGTTCCGCGACCCGTCGCGCGTCGCCTATGTGCCGGACTGGCAGGATGCCGCCGATTACCTCGCCAGTATCGCCCGCGAGGGCGACTTCGTGGTCACTCTCGGCTGTGGCGACGTCAACCGTATTGTTCCCCAGCTGCTCGCCGCGCTCGAACAGGCACGCGCATGAGGTGGCGGTGAGGCGGCCGGCCGGCTTCGATCGCCCAGCCAGGGCGACTCCGACCCCGGCGGGGAAGCCATCTCGGGCTCAATCGAATGCTCAGCCGAATGCTCAGCCGGATGCTCAGCGGACTCCAGCACCGAAACCGTCGAGCTCTAAGCCGCCTGCCCAGGCAGCTTCGGCGCCGAAACCCTCGCGCACCCGGCCGGCTGTGGGGTCGAACCAAAAACCTGACGGCCCGACTGGCGCCGCCGCGAGTTCGGTGACGACACCGAAGATGTTCCTCCGGCGTGGCATCGGCGGGAAGAGTGGGTCGAATGGGCCCTCGATATCGTCCGCGAGGCCTTTCGATGGTTCCGACACGACGACGGAGCCGATTGTTATCCCCGGGGCCGGGGCATCCGATTCACCGACTCCGGTAGGCGGGGGCGAGCGCGCCGCCCCGGCAGGCCCGGCCGCTCTAACGACCCGTCGGTTAACGACGGTCGCGGCAACCTGGGCGACGTTCGTAACCCCTCGGATGTCGACAACGGCCGCGCCAGCAGGGCTGGCACGCGGCGGACACGCTGGGGCGCGCGCAGCACGGTCGGTCCTGCGAGCAGCTCAACGCGCCCGCAAACGCTTCGAACGTGCGGAGGTGCGTCGGTTCACCGGGCGTACTCGGCGCCGTCGTATTGCTTGGATCGTCGGGGGCGGCAGCGTTGCGCTCGCGTTCGGCCTGATCATCGGCGCCGCTTACTCGCCGCTCATGGCGCTGCGCACGATTGAGGTCGTCGGCACCAGCCGCATTCCTGCAGGCGCCGTCGCCACTGCGCTTGTCGGCCAGCTCGGCACCCCGTTGCCGCTCCTCGACGCCGACGAGGTCAAGACCGAACTCTCCCAGTTCAAGCTCATCCAGAGTTACGTCACCGAGAGTCGCCCGCCCAACACGCTCGTGGTGCGGGTCATTGAACGGGTTCCGGTGGGCGTCCTCACCGGAGCGACCGGCTTCGACCTCGTAGATGCTGCTGGCGTCGTTGTGGAAACGACACCGGAACGTGCCGTCGGCTACCCGCTCATCGAGGTACCCGATGGCGTCGACAGCGCCGGATTCACCGCCGCGGCCGCAGTCCTCGCCGTGTTGCCCGAAAGTATCCGCACGCAATTGGATTCCGTCACCGCCGTGACCACGGATGACGTCACGCTCAGCCTGCTCGGCGGCGAACGGGTGGTCTGGGGCAACCCGGAGAAGTCGGAGTACAAGGCCGTCGTGCTCGCCGCTCTGCTTATCGGGCACCCGGCTGGCACGGTCAATGAGTACGACGTTTCCTCGCCCGACAGCGCCGTGCTGCGCTAGTTTCCGGCGTCGACAACCTCTCACCTCGCGCCAGCGGATGCTGCGCGCGCGTGGCCTGCCGGGTGCGCGAGTAGCTTTTTGGCGCGCGGGCGCGATTCAGGAGCGCGAGCATCGGGTTATGAGCCCCGAGCAAGGTCACGGTAGCGGATTTTGTGTGTACTTCGCGACACGCGGGCGTGCCTCCCCATTCGCGCGCGTCGCCCGCATACTTTCGTAATCAGGAATTGCATACTCAGCATAACTTTAAACTTCGACTAGAGGTTTAGGGTTCCACCCGGAGGCCGGACGTGTCAAACAATCAAAATTATCTAGCCGTCATCAAGGTTGTCGGCATCGGCGGTGGTGGTGTCAACGCCGTTAACCGCATGATCGAACTGGGCCTCCGCGGTGTCGAGTTCATCGCCATCAATACGGATGCCCAGGCTTTGCTTATGAGCGACGCCGACGTCAAGCTTGACGTCGGTCGTGACCTCACCCGCGGCCTCGGTGCCGGCGCTGACCCCGAGGTGGGCCGTCGCGCCGCCGAGGATCACGCCGAGGAGATCGAAGAAGCCCTGGCCGGGGCAGACATGGTGTTCGTCACCGCCGGCGAGGGTGGTGGCACCGGAACCGGTGGCGCTCCCGTCGTCGCCCGCATCGCCAAGTCGATCGGTGCCCTCACCATCGGTGTCGTCACCAAGCCGTTCGGCTTCGAGGGCAAGCGCCGCCAGGCTCAGGCCGAGACCGGCGTGGCTTCGCTCAAAAACGAGGTCGACACCCTCATCGTCGTGCCCAACGACCGTTTGCTGGAGATCAGCGACCGCGGCATCAGCATGCTCGAGGCTTTCGCGACCGCCGACCAGGTGCTCCTGGCCGGCGTACAGGGCATCACCGACCTGATCACCACCCCCGGCCTGATCAACCTCGACTTCGCCGACGTCAAATCGGTCATGCAGGGCGCCGGTTCGGCCCTCATGGGTATCGGCTCTGCTCGAGGCGCCGACCGCGCCATCAAGGCGGCCGAACTGGCCGTGGCCTCGCCGTTGCTCGAGGCCTCCATCGATGGCGCCCACGGCGTGCTCCTGTCGATCCAGGGTGGCTCCAACCTCGGAATCTTCGAGATCAATGACGCGGCCCGCCTCGTGCAGGAGGCAGTGCACCCCGAAGCGAACATTATCTTCGGTGCCGTCATCGACGACACCCTCGGCGACGAGGTACGGGTCACCGTCATCGCCGCCGGCTTTGACGGGGGCGAGCCCGGCGCGAAGGCTGTCGAGGTGCGGCGGGCCGACCTTGTCGCGGCCGGCATTGCGGCCGGGACCGGAACGGCATCCGCTGGATCAGCTGGCGCGCCGCCCACCGATTCGGGCAGCTACAGCGACGGCGAGCTGGCAGCCTCCGTCTGGAGTGGTACCGACTCCGCGAGCGGCGTCACCGTGGCCGACCCGGCCTTCGAAGAAGAGGCCGACGACCTGGACATCCCCGACTTTCTCAAGTAGGTCGAGATCCATCCTGGGGCCGACTCAGTCGGCCCCGGAAATCGTGCCTTAACCGCCTGAATTGAAACGAACCGAGCAGCATGAGCATGGCAACTCCAGGCGCGACAGCGCCCGATCTGGTCACCCGTCTCGAAACCGTGAGCGTCGGTGTGGCCGACGCCGCTCGCGAGGCCGGTCGCGATCCGGCCGAGATCACGACTATCGTCGTCACCAAGTTCCATCCCCTGTCGATGATCGAAGCCTTGTATGCCCTCGGGGTGCGCGATGTGGGGGAGAACCGACACCAGGAGGCGCAGTCCAAGGCTGCTGAGCTCGCCAAGCTCGACCTGACCTGGCATTTTGTTGGACAGGTGCAGGGCAAGAAGGCGCGCCAGGTGCGCGCCTACGCCGACGTCATCCACTCGGTTGATCGGGACTCTCTCGTGGCCGCACTCGCCTCGGCGGAATCGACCATCGACTGCTTCATCCAGGTCAACTTGACAGACGATGCAGCTCGAGGAGGCGTGGATCCCGCGAACCTGCCGGCTTTGGTCGACACGGTCCTCGCCGCGCCCGGCGTGCACCTGCTCGGGCTCATGGCTGTCGCGCCGCTCAGCGCTGGAGAAGGCGGGGAAGAACCACGCCGCGCCTTTGCGCGCGTGCGCAACCTTGGTGAGCAGATTCGCAGCCAGGCCCCCGCGGCCACGGCATTGTCGATGGGCATGAGCCAGGACTACGCCGCTGCCGTACTCGAAGGGGCGACACACCTAAGAATTGGCACCGCAATCACCGGTAATCGTCCGGCGTTCAGTTAATCTCGAAGAAGCAAACCAACACGGAGGTCGACATGTCCAACCCGCTCAAGAAAACCATGGTCTACCTGGGTCTGGCAGACGAAGAGCTGGAGTACCAGGCGCCCGCAGGTGCCCAGGGTGCTGCCAACACGAACCACGTGAGCGCAGTGCCGGCCCGTGGGCACGACAGCACGCCCCACGGTACCGCCGCGCACTCCAGCGCAGCCCAGAACACTGCCGGTCGCGCACCGGTCACCCCCCTGCGCAAGACTGCGACCCCCCAGAATGTGGCTGCGTCCGAAATGAATGAAATTCTTACCGTTCACCCGCGTGCCTACAAGGATGCCCAGGTCATCGCCGAATCCTTCCGTGACGGCATCCCGGTTATCATCAACCTGTCGCAGATGAGTGACGGCGACGCTCGCCGCCTCATCGACTTTGCGAGCGGCCTGTCGCAGGGACTGTACGGCAAAATCGAACGGGTCACCGCGAAGGTCTTCTTGCTGTCGCCGTCCCACGTCATCGTCTCCGGCGACAGCACCACCGAAGAGGGCGCTGAGGACAGCTCCTTCTTCGCGCAAGGCTAGACTTGAGTGTGACTGGTATACCGATTCTCGGGAATCTCTTCTACTTCCTGTTCTTTATGTACTTCCTCGTTCTGTGGGGTCGTTTCATCGTTGATCTCGTGCGCGGCGTGAACCGATCCTGGCGGCCGCAGGGCTTCCTACTCGTGTTGGTAGAGCTCGTCTACACGCTGACCGACCCGCCGGTGCGATTCTTCAGAAAACTGGTACCGCCGCTTCGGATTGGTCCTATCGCGTTGGATTTCGGTTTCACACTGACGATGCTGTGCTGCATCGTGGGCATGTCGCTGTCGGGCTTACTGTAATAGCCCCACCGAGGCATGTATCCTTGTCCGATGATGGTTCGTCGCGAGCCCGTACTCGCTCGTCGGCAGCTCGGGTCGGTCATCGGCGCAAGTCATTCAAATGCTCAAGTCATTCATATGCTCGAAGCAAACAATTGCTTGGGTAAGTCAAATGTTCGCAATAAATATTAGTTTTGAGGGTGAAAAGCCATGGCGCTAACTCCGGAAGATGTAGTCAACAAAAGGTTCCAGTCGACCAAGTTCCGCGAGGGATACGATCAGGATGAGGTCGATGACTTCCTCGATGAGGTCGTCGTCGAACTGCGTCGCCTGACTAAGGAAAACGAAGAACTGCGCGGCCAGGCTGGCGAGAGCGTCACCACCGCAGCCGAGTCCGCTCCGGTTGCCGCGGTGGTTGCCGAACCGGCCGTCGTCGTAGCCCCTGTGGCCGCGGCCGCATCGATCGTACCGACGCCGATCGACGAGACGGCCGGCACGACCAACCTGCTGCAGCTGGCTCGCCGCCTGCATGAGGAGCACGTCAAGGAAGGCGCCGAGAAGCGCGATGCCCTGATCGCTGAAGGCCACGCCACCGCAGCTCGCGTCATCGCCGAAGCCGAGACGCAGCAGCGCGTTCAGCTGCAGAAGCTCGATCTGGAGCGCACAGCGCTCGAGGGCAAGATCGACGGCCTGCGTACGTTCGAGCGTGAGTACCGCCTCAAGCTCAAGAGCTACATCGAGGGTCAGCTGCACGACCTCGACGCGAGTTCGGTCGACTCCCCGTCGGCCGACTCCAACTCGAAGCCCAGCTTCCAGGGCTTTGGAGCCTAGGGCACGAACGAAGAAGCGTTCGCGAGCGCTTATCGTTCTAGCCCTCGTCGCGCTCGGCGTTTACGCGCTCGATCAAATCAGTAAGTACTTCGTCGTCGCGTCGATGACGGAGGGCTCCGTCATCCGGGTTCTGAACGATGTGCTGCAACTGCACTTCGTTCGGAACCCGGGGGCCGCGTTTTCCCTCGCGAGCGGGTCCACCTGGATCTTCTCGATCATCGCTGCGGCCGTCGTGGTGTTCATCATCTGGTTCGCCCGGCGTATCCGCTCACTCGCCTGGGGGCTCGTCTTCGGCCTACTGCTCGGCGGTGTACTCGGCAACCTAACCGATCGACTGCTGCGTGAGCCCGGTTTTGGGCTCGGCCACGTCATCGACTTCATTTCAACGCCCTGGATGCTGCCGGCGATCTATAACGTCGCCGACATGGCCATCGTGACGAGCATGGCAATGTTCATGATCCTGACCATCCGAGGCATCGGCCTCGATGGCAACAAGGTCGTGGCCGAAAGCAAGACCCCCGCTTCAACCCTGAAACAAACGGATGCTGTAACTCCAGACACACCCACCATCGCACCGACCCTAGCTGCACCCGCTCCGACACCGGCCGAGGCTCCAACCACCGAGCCCCGCCCATGACCGGTGCCTCGGAGAGTCGTTCCCTGCCCCTTCCCGACGGTCTGGAAGGCGTGCGCGTTGACGCCGGTCTGGCCAAGCTGTTCGGATTCTCCCGCAGCTTCGCCGCCGAGGTCTCCGAAGCCGGTGGCGTCGTGCTCGACGGCACCGTCGTTGGCAAGTCAGACCGACTGCGAGCCGGAGCCTGGATCGAAGTCACCTGGCAGCCCAAACAGCCACTGCGTATCATCCCCATCGCCGTACCAGACCTGACAATCGTGCATGACGACGAGAGCATCGTCGTCATCAACAAGCCGGCCGGGGTGGCCGCACACGCGAGCGTCGGCTGGACCGGTCCGACTGTTCCGGGAGCCCTCGCGGCGGCGGGCTTTCGCATCGCCACCTCCGGTGCGGCCGAACGCGCCGGCATCGTGCACCGCCTCGACGTCGGCACCAGCGGCCTCATGGTCGTTGCCAAGTCGGAGACGGCCTACACGGCGCTCAAGAAAGCCTTCCATGACCGCGAGGTGCAGAAGATTTACCACACCGTCGTACAGGGGCACCCCGACCCGCTGACCGGCACGATCGACGCCCCGATCGGTCGCCATCCGCGGTCGGATTGGAAGTTCGCGGTGATGGCCGACGGCAAGCCCTCGATCACCCACTACGAGACCCTCGAAGCCTTCCCTTACGGTTCCCTGCTGGAGGTACACCTGGAGACCGGCCGCACGCACCAGATTCGGGTGCACATGACAGCGCAGCGGCATCCGTGTGTCGGCGACGCCATGTACGGCGCCGATCCATCGATCACCGCCCGGCTCGGTCTGAAACGGCAGTGGCTGCACGCCACGCAGCTAGCTTTCACCCACCCGGACAGTCACGAGTGGGTTACCTACAACGCCGACTATCCGGCCGACCTCACGCACGCGCTCGGTGTGCTGCGCGGAGATTAGCCGGGCATCCGCTGGCCCAGAACCAAGCTAGGCACCCCAACCGATCCACCGTTCCACCAAATGCTCGGAGCAATCGTGAGTAACCCGGCAAGCGCGACCGACTCGTTCGTGCACCTGCACGTGCACAGCGAATATTCCATGCTCGACGGAGCCGCCCGGGTGAAACCCCTGATCAAGGCCGCCGTCGACGAGGGGATGCCGGCGGTCGCGATCACCGACCACGGCAACGTGTTCGGTGCATTCGACTTCTGGAAGAGCGCCACCGACGCCGGCATCAAGCCCATCATCGGCACGGAGGCGTACATCACACCCGGCACCGATCGCCGGGACAAGACCCGGGTGCGCTGGGGAACCAGCGGGCAGAACCGCGACGATGTCGGTGGCGCCGGCTCGTACACCCACATGACACTGCTCTCGGAGAGCACCGCGGGCATGCACAACCTGTTTCGGCTCTCTTCGAAGGCGAGTCTCGAGGGCTATTATTTCAAACCGCGCATGGACCGCGAGCTGCTCAGCCAGTTTTCCCAGGGACTGATCGGCACCACCGGCTGCGTTGGTGGCGAGGTGCAGACCCGCCTGCGCCTTGGTCAGTACGAAGAAGCCAAGAAAGCTGCCGGGGACTTTCAGGACATTTTCGGCAAGGAGAATTTCTTCTGCGAGATCATGGACCACGGCATCGACATCGAGCGCCGCACCATGACCGACCTGCTCAAGCTCGCTAAAGAGCTCGACCTTCCGCTGCTGGCCACGAACGACCTGCACTACACCCACGCGCACGATGCCACCGCCCACGCGGCGCTGCTCTGCGTGCAGTCGGCGTCGACGCTCGACGATCCCAACCGGTTCAAGTTCGACTCCAACGAGTTCTATCTCAAGACCGCGGCGCAGATGCGACACCTGTTTCGGGACCACCCGGAATCCTGCGACAACACCCTGCTCATCGCCGAACGCTGCGAGGTGGAGTTCAACACCAAAGCCAACTACATGCCTCGCTTTCCCTGCCCCGAGGGTGAGAACGAGGAAAGCTGGTTCATCAAGGAGAACGAAATCGGGCTGGCCAAACGCTACCCGAAGGGCATCCCGGACAACGTGCGCAAGCGCGCCGATTACGAAATTGGCATCATCGTGCAGATGGGGTTCCCCGGCTACTTTCTCGTCGTCGCCGACTTCATCATGTGGTCCAAGCAGCAGGGCATCCGCGTCGGTCCAGGGCGTGGCTCGGGCGCCGGCTCGATGGTCGCCTACGCGATGGGCATCACCGACCTCGACCCGCTCGTGCACGGCCTCATCTTCGAGCGGTTCCTAAACCCCGACCGCGTCTCCATGCCCGACTTCGACGTCGACTTCGACGAGCGTCGCCGCGGTGAGGTCATCAAGTACGTCACCGAGAAATACGGCGAGGAACGCGTCGCACAGATCGTCACCTACGGCACGATCAAGGCCAAGCAGGCGCTGAAAGACGCTTCCCGCGTGCTCGGCTTTCCGTTCGGAATGGGCGACAAGCTCACCAAGGCCATGCCGCCGGCCATCATGGGCAAGGATGTGCCGCTCACCGGCATGTTCGACAAGGACCACCCGCGCTACCGCGAAGCAGCCGACTTTCGCGCCGTGATCGAGAGTGACCCCGAGGCCCGCACCGTCTTCGACACGGCGCTCGGCCTCGAGAACCTCAAGCGTCAGTGGGGTGTGCATGCCGCCGGCGTGATCATGTCGAGTGACCCCTTGATCGACATTATTCCGATCATGAAGCGTGAAGCGGATGGTCAGGTCGTCACGCAATTCGATTACCCCGCCTCCGAAGCCCTCGGGCTGATCAAGATGGACTTTTTGGGGCTGCGCAACCTCACCATCATCGACGATACCCTCGACAACATCGCGGTGAACCGTGGACACCGGCCCGTACTCGAGGATCTCGGCCTCGAAGACCCGGCCGCCTATGAACTGCTCGCCCGCGGCGACACCCTGGGCGTATTCCAGCTCGACGGAGGGCCGATGCGTGCCCTGCTGCGGCTGATGAAGCCCGACAACTTCGAAGACATCTCGGCCGTCATCGCCCTGTACCGACCGGGCCCCATGGGCGCGAACTCGCACACCAATTATGCGCTGCGCAAGACCGGGCAGCAGGAGATCATCCCGATCCATGCGGAGCTCGAGGAGGCCCTGAGGGATGTCATCGGCAATACCTACGGTCTGATCGTTTATCAGGAGCAGGTCATGTCGATCGCTCAGGTGCTCGCCGGCTTCTCTCTCGGTGAGGCCGACCTGTTGCGCCGCGCCATGGGTAAGAAGAAGAAGTCCGAACTGGACAAGCAGTTTGAAGGCTTCTCGAAGGGCATGCAGGACCGCGGCTATTCAATGGATGCCGTCACCACGGTCTGGAATATTCTGCTGCCGTTTTCCGACTACGCCTTCAATAAGGCGCACTCGGCTGCCTATGGGGTGCTTTCCTACTGGACCGCTTACCTCAAGGCCGTCTACCCGGCCGAGTATATGGCGGCCCTGCTGACGAGCGTCGGCGACTCCCGGGACAAGCTCGCGCTGTACCTCAACGAGTGCCGCCGCATGGGCATCCAGGTGCTGGCGCCCGACGTGAACGAGTCAATCGGATTCTTTGCGGCGGTGGGTACGGACATCCGTTTTGGTCTGGGCGCTGTGCGTAACGTCGGTTTCAACGTGGTGGAGGCCATTCGCGGCGCGCGCGAGGAGAAGGGGCGCTTCGAATCGTTCCACGATTTTCTACGCAAGGTTCCGCTGCCGGTGGCCAACAAGCGCACCGTTGAATCGCTGGTCAAGGCCGGGGCGTTCGATTCGCTCGGCGCGACCCGCCGGGGCATGGTCGAGATTCACGAGTCAGCCGTCGAGTCGGCCGTCAAGATCAAGCGCGAAGAGAGCAACGGCAATATCGGGTTCGACTTCGACAGCCTGTTCGACGAGCCGCAGGACACGGAACAGGTGCCCGACCGGCCGGAGTGGAGCAAGAAAGAGAAACTCGCCTACGAACGTGACATGCTCGGGCTGTACGTATCGGACCATCCGCTTGCCGGATTGGAGATACCGCTCGCCAAACACGCGAGCACCACGATCGCCGACCTGATCGCGTCGGAGTCGACCGAAGACGGCGACACCGTGACCGTGGCCGGACTGATCACGAGCGTGCAGCATCGCATTGCGAAGAAGTCTGGCAACCAGTACGGCATGATCCAGGTCGAGGACTTCGGCGGCGAGATCACCGCGATGTTCATGGGCAAGGCCTATCTGGAGTTCGCACCCGAGCTGATCAGCGACTCGGTCGTCGTGGTGCGTGGCCGGGTGAGCCTGCGCGACGACGGCATGAACCTGCACGCCTTCAGTGTGTTCCAGCCCGAGCTGGGGCAGGGGTCAGACCAGAGCATGGTCTCGATCACGGTGGGGGAGGCGCGAGCGACAACCGACACGGTGAGCGCGCTCGGTGAAATTCTCAAGCGCCACGCCGGCGACGCCGAGGTGCGACTCAAACTGGTCAAGAGTGATGTGGCGCGAGTGTTCGAACTGCCGCATCGGGTGAAGGTGAGCGCTGACCTGTTCGGCGAGCTCAAGAGCATCCTCGGGCCGAACTGCCTGACCTGACCCTCCGGCCTCCTGCGCCGACCCGGTTCGCTGCCCTTGGACGGGCTGCAGATGACTGACAGGATGTCCGTTTAGGCTGGATACATGCACAAGCGAGAGCCAATTTACGCGACCGCGATTGGCGCCGGACGCGCCCTGTTCGGCCTGCTCCGGGTACGCCGGACGACGACCGAGCTGGAACAGCTGCCGTCCACCGGCGGCGCAGTGCTCGCAATCACTCACTTCGGCTATCTCGACTTCGCCCTGGTCGAATGGGTCACCTGGCTGCACAATCGCCGGCACGTCCGCTTCATGGTCAAGAAGGGCGCCTTCGACCAGCCGCTCGTCGGGCGGCTGCTGCGCGGCATGAAGCATATCTCCGTCGATATGGAGAGCGGCGGCGAGGCTTACGCGCAGGCCGTGACCGCGCTGTGTGAGGGCGAACTGCTTGGCGTGTTTCCCGAGGGCGGCGTCAACGCGTCGTTTACCGTGCGAGAGCTGAAGACCGGTGCTGTGCGAATGGCCCAGGCTGCGAACGTGCCGATCATCCCGGTGGCCGTGTGGGGTGGGCATCGCCTGATGACCAAGAACCACCGCTCGACACTGCGCGAACGGGTCGGCTTGCCGGTCAGCATCCGATTTAGCCAGCCGTTTCAAACGGATGCTGCTGGCCAGGACGGTGACGCTGCGGTCGCCACCCTGCGCCTGCACGCGGCCATGCAGTCCCTGGTCGACGCGGTGCAGTCGGAGTATGCGGTGCCGGGCTCGGGCCAGTGGTGGCAGCCTGCGCACCTCGGCGGAACCGCGCCGACCCCGACCGAGGCCGCCGTGGTCGAAGCCGAACGTCGTCGTCGCAAAGCCGCCGCAAAGCAAGCCGCCCAGAAGTAACTACGCGGCTCAACCAGGACCGGACCTCGGGCGCCCGATCGTTCGCGACGTGCTATCTTCGACCCTTTGAACGCCTGCCGAGGGGTCACGGTGGCACCTCGCGCCGGCGGGCGCTGCCGCGGCCCGCAGGGAGCAACGGCAGCTCTAGACGGCAGCGCCCGGAACCCGATAGGTACGCTCGTGGTAGAGCAGGGCCTCATCGTCGGCGCCCATGCCGCCGCCCTCGATCTGAACCACCACCACGGCGTTATTGTGCACCGACACTCGTTCGACAACCCGGCCGATCATCCAGCTGGTCACTCCGATCAATACTGGAAGCCCATACGGCCCCGGCTCCCAGTGGTCACCGTCGAAGCGTTTGGCGTGCGGGCCCGCCAGCTTCTCGGCGATGGTCCGGTTCTGGGCACCGAGCATGTGGATGACCACGCGGTCGGCGACGGCGATGGCGGCCCAGGAGCTCGCAGATCGAGCCATGTTGAAGGTCGCCAGTGGCGGAACGGCAGAGAGTGAGGCGAGAGAGGTGGCGGTGAAGCCGACCGGGCTACCGTCGGGCGCGAGGGTCGTGATCGCGGCGACGCCGGCGGCATGACGGCGAAACGCGTGCTTGAACGCCGCGAGGTCATCGGGAGCATTCAGATCGGCTGCAAGCGGCGGGCCGGCAGACGGGAGCAGAGCGGTCGGGAACACAGTTGTTGCGGCTTCACTTATGACTTGGGGTTCAACGTTGCTTTGCATACTCAACCAACAATCTGTTTCACCTTTAGCCTATTCCCGCGCACGGCGTGTTGATGCGTGTTCGGTAGTCCGAGCGGCGGCGCCGGTCGACGCGCAGCGTTCACGGATAGGCTGGGTCACGATGATTCAGACTATTGACCTTCGCGGCACAGAACCGACCGCTGCCGACCTCTTGGCGTCCGTACCCCGTGCGCTGACCAGTGTCGCCGTAGCGGCCGATATCGCCGCCGAGCTTATTGCCGACGTGCGCGCGCGTGGCGAGGCCGCCCTGCTGGACCAGGCCGAACGCCTCGACCGGGTGCGCCCCGAGCAGGTGCGCGTTCCGGCCAGCCACATTGCCGACGCCATCGCCGGGCTTGACCCGGCCGTGCGCACAGCCATCACCGAAACTATTCGTCGCGTTCGCCTGGCCAGCGCCGCCCAGGTTCCGCCGTACGTGACTACCACGATCGAGGCCGGCGCCACCGTCACGCAACGCTGGCAGCCGGTGAACCGGGTCGGCCTCTACGTTCCCGGCGGCAAGGCGGTCTATCCGTCCAGCGTCGTGATGAACGTCGTACCCGCGCAGGTCTCCGGCGTGCGCTCGATTGCGCTCGCTTCGCCGCCGCAAAGCCACTTCGACGGACGCGTGCACCCGACCATCCTCGCCGTCGCCGGACTGCTCGGCGTCGATGAGATCTACGCCATGGGCGGCGCGGGTGCGATCGGAGCCCTCGCCTACGGCGTCGAAGGCATCGGCCTCGACCCGGTGCAGATCGTCACCGGTCCCGGCAACGTCTACGTTGCCGCAGCCAAACGCCTCATTCGCGGCCAGGCCGGAATCGATTCCGAAGCCGGTCCCACCGATATTCTCGTGATAGCGGACGCCGCCGCCGACCCGCTGCTCGTCGCCGCCGACCTGGTCAGCCAGGCCGAGCATGACGAGCTCGCCGCAGCGGTGCTCGTGACCGACTCGTTTGAACTCGCCGAAGCCGTGGCGGCGCGCCTGAGCGTGCTGGCAGCATCCACTGCCCACAGCGAACGGGTGACCGCGGCGCTCGGCGGCCGCCAGTCGGCGATCGTGCTCGTCGACAGCCTGCAGGTTGCCGCCGCGTTCAGCAACGCCTTCGGGCCGGAACACCTCGAAATTCAGACCAGCGACCCCGATGCCGTGCTGGCCGCGATTGAAAACGCTGGGGCCATCTTTCTCGGCCCGTATTCGCCGGTAAGCCTCGGCGACTACGTCGCCGGCTCCAATCACGTGCTGCCCACTGGGGGAGCGGCCCGGTTCTCCTCTGCACTCGGCGCCTACACGTTCCTGCGGCCCCAGCAGGTCGTACGGTACGATCGCCGGGCGCTTGAGGCCGTTGCCGGTCACATTGCAGCGCTCTCCAACGCCGAGGCGCTCCCCGCACACGGCGACGCCGTAACCGCGCGGTTCACTCCCAGGTAGACCCGTTGCAGGAGAGCGGGTGAATGGTTACCTCCCCCGCTCTTGTGGAGCAGCGGGGGTGGTAGGGACCGGTAGACTGGTAGCACAATGTTTTGCCCGTTCTGTCGCCACCCCGATTCCCGAGTCATCGACTCGCGTACGAGCGACGACGGCCTCTCGATTCGCCGTCGCCGTCAGTGTCCCGAATGCGGTCGCCGCTTCAGTACCACCGAAACAGCGAGCCTGAACATCATCAAGCGCAGCGGCGTGGTCGAGCCGTTCAGCCGCGAGAAGATCGTCACCGGCGTGCGCAAGGCCTGCCAGGGCAGACCGGTTACCGACTCCGACCTGGCGATGCTGGCCCAGAAGGTTGAAGAGACGATTCGGCAGACCGGGGCGGCACAGATCGAGGCCAACGACATCGGCCTGGCGATCCTCCCGCCGCTTCGCGACCTTGACGAGGTCGCGTACCTGCGCTTCGCGAGCGTGTACCAGGGCTTCGATTCGCTCGACGACTTCGAGAGCGCCATAGCGCAGCTGCGCACCGAGCATAAAGCCGTTCAGGCGAGCAAACGCGCGCAACAAGCGGATGCTGCCGGCGCCATCGCCACCGCGGCGGAGTCCACGTCTACCAGTTCTACTAAACCGTAGGCGTAGGGTTCAAGGCGCGATGTATCCACTGTTCTTCAAATTCGTGCTCACCAGGATGGACCCCGAGCGCGCCCACCACCTCGCGTTCACCGTCATCCGCTTCCTTCCGAGCCTCGGAATTGGTCGCCTCGTTCACCTCTTCACCCGGCCGCGCACCGACCTCGCCGTCAACACCCTCGGCCTGCACTTCGACTCACCGTTCGGCGTCGCCGCCGGATTCGATAAAGACGGCGAGGCCGTCATCGGACTCGGCCAGCTCGGCTTCGGCCACGTCGAGGTCGGCACCCTCACCGCGCTCAGCCAGCCCGGCAACCCGACCCCGCGACTCTTTCGGCTGGTGGCCGATCGCGCCGTCATCAACCGCATGGGCTTCAACAACCACGGTGCCGCGGCCGCCGTCGATCGACTTGCCCGCGTACGTGCCGTACGCGGGCGCCCCGTGCTCGGCATCAACATCGGCAAGAGCCGTGTCACCGCCGTCGAGAACGCGACGGTCGACTACCTGCAGAGCGCCAAAACCCTCGCCGCCCTCGCCGACTATCTCGTCGTCAACGTCAGCTCGCCCAATACCCCGGGCCTGCGCGGCCTGCAGGAACTCGACCAGCTCGCGCCGCTGCTGACCGCGGTCAAACAGGCTGCCGGCGCTACCCCGCTGCTCGTGAAAATCGCCCCCGACCTAGCGGATGCCGAGGTCGCCCGCATCGCCACTCTCGCTGTTTCCCTCGGGCTCGACGGAATCATCGCCACCAATACCACGATCTCCCGCACCGGCCTGAAAACAGACGCCGTGACCATCGCCGCTGCCGGGGCTGGTGGCCTGTCCGGTGCCCCGCTCGGTGCCCGTTCCCTCGCCGTCCTGCACCAGATTCGCGCTGTCGTGCCCGACGATTTCTGCGTCATCTCGGTCGGCGGCGTCGATACGGCCGCCCAGGTCGCTGAACGCCTGGCTGCCGGAGCAACCCTCGTGCAGGGCTACACGGCGTTCCTCTACCGCGGTCCGCTCTGGGCCCGCCAGATAAACCGCGGCCTCGACCGCCTCCTCGCCGCTCGCTGAAGCGACCGCCGATCGAACCGGCAGCTGGGCTCCTGGCCCGTTTCCGGTGCACAAGACGTGCGCACGGGGTTGCGGAAGTGGGAGCGGCGCGCATCCGTTGAGGGAGAGCTCATTGCGCGGGGGCTGCGCCCGTACGCGAAAGTTCCGGCGTGGCCAGAAATCCCGTGCGGCGTGAAAATATCTTGAATGCGGGCTAGAGCAGGCCGTGTTCGGCGAGCTGGCTCGACAGGCTCGAGCCGTCCGGACCATAGACCCAGGGGGCCTCCGGGCCGCCCTCGATCAAGACGGCATCGCGGGACCGGCCACCGGCGAGTACGGCTTCGCTGGGGGAGAGCTGGCGAATGGCGACAGCGGCGACGCTGCTGGGGTAGTCGCGCTGAAAGTCGCTGTAGATGGCTTCGTCGTGCTGGCCATCGTCACCGATCAGAATCCAGCGGATGTGTGGAAACTGCTCGGCAAGTCGCCGCAGGTTGTCCCGTTTGTGCGCACTGCCACTGCGAAACCAGCGGTCGTGGGTCGGACCCCAGTCCGTCAGGAGCAACGCCCCGGCCGGGTACAGGTTGCGGGAGAGAAAACGGGACAGCGTCGGCGCCACGTTCCAGGCTCCGGTCGAGAGATAGATGACCGGAGCACCCGGGGTGAACGACGCGAGCCGTTCCAGAAAGACCGCCATGCCCGGCGTCGGTACCCGGGCATGCTCGTCGAGCACAAACGTGTTCCAGGCTGCCAGCAGGGGGCGGGGGAGGGTTGTGACCATGACAGTGTCGTCGACATCGGAAACGACACCGTAGCCCACCGTCGGGGCAACGACGAAGATAGGGGCATGCTGAACGTCGGAGAATTCGGTGTGCAGTCGGGCGACGTGCCAGCCCGGGGGTAACGATACGGGCACCACAGTGTCGACGACCCCGCCCCGGTCGGCCTGCACATGATGGGTCTGGCCGTCAATCTCGATCGTGACCGTTACGTCGTTGACCGGAACGCTCGTGAAGCTTCGCCAGCCTCGAATACCGGCATCGCGGCCATCCGCTCTCGGACGCTTTTGCCTTTTTTCGGGCTTGTCCGGCTTGGCCAGGAGCACCCGGCAGAAAATGCGCACCCAATCGGTAGAGCCATAGCCGGAATATGGAATAACGGTCGGCCGGTAGCCGCGGCGACGGGCGGAGTGTTCGCGCCGATCGTGCAGCCAGTCCTCGATCCGGGCGGCGCGGTGCATGATTCGCACGGGACTGGTCGCGTTCGGCGTGTTGTCTCGGGACTCTGGCACTCCCTTATTCTGCCATGCTTGCTGTGCATCCCCCGATCAGAGCTGTATAAATGGGGTTTTACCCCGTATGATGATGATTTATCTTCAAGGGGGATAAATGTCGCTTGGTGGCCTATTAGGTGAAGACGCCGGTACCGCACTACAGCAGGTGCGCACCGAACCGATTCAGCAGCGCAGTGCAGCACGGTTGTCCGGTTTACTCGATGCCGCAGCTGCGGTCGTGGACGAGGTCGGTTTCGACCGCATCACGACTGCGATGATCGCTGAGCGTGCCGGTGCGTCGATCGGAACGGTCTACCGCTACTACCCCGACCGGGTGGCCGTTCTGCACGCCCTCCACGAGCGTGCCGTCGCACGTTTTCGGCAGCGCGTCGTCGACGAACTCGGTGCCGGCACCCTCACTACTTGGTGGGACGCTGTCGACTGTGTCGTCACGGCCTTCGTTGGTCTGTACCGTTCAGAGCCCGGCTTTCGTATTGTCAACTTCGACGACCGAGACGGTGTGCCGGCAGCGGATGTCGTGGCTGACGTTGATTTCTTCGCCCGTCGCCTGGCCGATGTCCTCGTGAACGAGTTCGAGCTGCCCGCCGGTCCGGAGCTCATCTTTCGCCTTGAGGTCGCCGTTGAAATGGCAGACGCGTTATTGGCCCGTGCATTCCACAGCGAGCCGCTCGGCGACGACCGGTTCATCGATGAGTGCCGTCTGGTGCTGCGGAACTACCTGGACGGGTTCTACAGCCCGCAGGCGCTCAACGTTCTCGCCACTGCGTCCTAGAACGTCGGCCCCGCGAGTCCTGCGCGTTCGCCGAGAGGTGAATGGTTTACGGTCCTTCATTTTGCCTATCGTGTGAAATGGTGGTTTGGTTAACGTCTGGTTTGTACTGAATCGACCCGATGTGAGGAACGAGCCACCATGATCGAATTTCGTTCGGTGACCAAGCGTTTCCCCGACGGTACCGTTGCCGTTGACAATTTCAGCCTCGTCTTGCCCTCGCGCAGGACTACTGTACTGGTCGGCACGTCCGGGTCCGGCAAGACCACCCTGCTGCGCATGATCAACCGCATGGTGGATCCCACGAGCGGAACGGTCGAGATCGACGGGGCCGATATCGGCACGCTTGAACCGGTCAAGCTACGGCGCAGCATCGGTTACGTCATGCAGAATTCCGGGCTCCTACCCCACCGCAAGGTCATCGATAACGTCGCAACGGTACCGATGCTGCGTGGACTGAACCGAAAAAAGGCCAGGGCAGACGCGCTGCGCCTGCTCGATACCGTTGGTCTGGACCGGTCGCTCGCCGACAAATACCCCAGCCAGCTCTCCGGTGGACAGCAACAGCGCGTGGGCGTTGCCCGTGGTCTCGCCGTAGATCCCAACATTTTGCTGATGGACGAACCGTTCGGAGCCGTCGATCCCATCGTGCGTGCCGAGCTACAGCAGGAGTTGCTACGACTGCAGCGTGAACTCGACAAGACGGTCGTTTTCGTCACGCACGATATTGACGAAGCTTTTCTGCTCGGCGATCAGGTGGTGATCCTGCGCACCGGCGGCAAGATCGCGCAGGTCGGCACCCCAGCGGAGATTTTGGCCAATCCGGCCGACGAGTTCGTGTCGAGCTTTATTGGGGCCGAGCGTGGAAAGCGTTCGCTGCATTTTGAAAACCACGGGCAGGGCGATGTGCTCGTCGATGGGGACGGGCGTCTGGCCGGGGTTCTCGTCGACGCACCAGCCGCCCAGGCAAAAGCCGCTCAGGCAAAGGCCGGTCCTGTTTCGGGTCCGGGTGCTTCGGCGCAGGGTGTCGAGGCGCGGTGACCTGGGTCTGGTCGAACCTCGACTTCATCTGGGATCGCACGCTCGATCACCTGCTTTTGAGCGTGCCTCCGATCATCCTAAGTTTTCTGATCGCGGTGCCGCTGGGCTGGCTCGCCCACCGCTACCGGGTGAGTCGTGGCATCATCCTCACGGTCGTCGGACTGTTTTATGCGGTTCCGTCGCTGCCGCTCTTCATCCTTTTGCCCTTCATCGTCGGAACCAGCGTGCGATCCCCGCTCAATCTCATCATTGCGCTCACCCTCTACGGAGTGGCTCTGCTGGCGCGGGTGGTGGCCGATGGCCTGGAGTCGGTGGACCGCGAAGTGCGGCAATCTGCCACGGCCGTCGGATTCTCGGCGCGGAGTCAGTTTTGGCAGGTAGAGCTTCCCCTAGCCGGCCCGGTGCTGCTGGCCGGGCTCCGCGTGGTCGCGGTGAGTACGGTCAGCCTCGCTACCGTGGGAGCTGTCATCGGTGCGCAAAGTCTCGGAAGTTTGTTCACCGATGGGTTCCAACGGGGCATCCAGGCCGAGATCGTTGCCGGAATTGTAGCCACGGTGGCGTTGGCGCTGCTCCTCGACGGCATACTGGTTCTTCTCGGCCGGATGATCATGCCGTGGACCCGACCACACGCCGCCGGTGCCCGGCGCGTCGCCGTGCTCAAGCGGGTGGCAGTATGAATTTCTTCATTGAGGCCCTGCACTGGCTGGTCGAACCGGCCAACTACGCGGGGGACGGTGCCATCGGCATCCGCGTTCTGCAGCACCTCGGTTTCACCGCCGTCACGCTGCTGTTTGCGTCGGTCATCGCTATTCCCATCGGCTTTCTGATTGGTCACACCGGCCGCGGACGCGGTCTGGCGGTCGCCGGGGCTGGCGCCCTCCGCGCCATCCCCACCCTGGGTCTGCTGACGATCGTGGCCTTGTGGGTGGGAATCGGGTTGAACGCCCCATACGTTGCCCTGACCGTCCTGGCGATTCCGCCGATTCTCGCCGGCGCGTACACGGGGTTTCAGGCCATTGACCGCACGACGGTCGATGCTGCCCGCGCGGTCGGCATGTCGGAGGGCCAAATCGTGCGCCTGGTCGAAATGCCCCTCGGGCTTCCGCTGCTGATCGGCGGCCTGCGCTCGGCCACCCTGCAGATCGTCGCAACGGCCACCCTTGCCGCCTACGTTGCCGATTTCGGCCTCGGCCGGTTCCTGTTCGCCGGGTTGAAAACCCGGGACTACGGTGAGATGCTCGGCGGGTCGATTCTTGTTATCCTGCTTGCGCTGGCGCTTGAAGGAGCATTCGCGCTCGTGAGTATTCTGATCGTTCCACGCGGTGTCACCGCGGGACGACCCACAGACATTCGGGTGAGGTCGAAAGACCTGACCCGATGATGGAATCCCCCATCGAGGAAGGAAGAACACATGTTCACAATACAAAAAGGCCGACTCGCGCTCGTTAGCGCCGTCGCGGTTGGGGCCGTAGTAGCCCTTGCAGGGTGTGCGTCCGGTGATCCGCTGGGCACTGGAAGTACGACAGCGAGCGAATCGGACACGTTGGTGGTTGGATCGCAGGACTACTATTCCAACGCCATCATCGCCGAGATCTACTCGCAGGCCCTCGAGGCCAACGGATTCACGGTGGAGCGTTCGTACCGTATCGGCCAGCGTGAGGTTTATCTGCCCGATCTCGAAGCGGGTGGTATTGACGTGTTTCCCGAATACACCGGCAGCCTGCTGCAGGCACTCGACGGTGAAGCCGCCGGCGGCACCAGCGATGCGACCTACACGCAGTTGCAGGAAGCTCTCCCCGACGGCCTGCGCGTGCTCGATAAAGCAGATGCCTCCGACCAGAATTCCTGGACGGTCACTAAGGACTTCGCTACGAAATACAACCTCACCGACATCGCTTCACTCAGCAACGTCACCGAGTCGATCACGGTCGGCGGAAACTCCGAACTCGAGACGCGCCCATACGGACCGACCGCGCTGAAGGAAAAGTATGGCATCGACATCGCCGGTTTCAGTCCCGTTGAAGACAGCGGCGGACAGATCACGGTCGACGCCCTTGTTGCCGGAGATATCCAGTTAGCGAACATTTACACGGCGAGCCCGCTGATTGACTCGTCCAATCTCGTCGCGCTGACCGACCCTGACGGACTGTTCTTTTCGGACAACGTTGTGCCGGTGGTGTCGAACAAGGTGGACGCGGCAGCCGCCGAGGTTTTGAACGCGGTCAGCGCCGCGTTGTCGGCTGCCGACCTGGCGACACTCAACTCCCAGAGTGTGACCGACGAGACCTCAGAAGACGTGATCGCGGCCGACTGGCTCAAGCAGGCCGACCTCTTCTAGTAGTCAGGAGCCGAGCAGAATATAGGCCGGCCCGGCCAGGAGCGCCACCGACACGGTGAGCGCTCCGGCCGTGGCAGCGCGGCGCAGGGGTGCTATCGGGTGCACCAGACGTGCGACCCGCGGCGATACCTGATTCACCGGGTGCTCCGGTGCAGCGGCGACTGAAGCGGATGCCGCGGCGGTAGCCCTCGCATCCGCTACAGGTGGCGGCTGTGCGGTAAAGCCGGCGACTGCAAAGCCAACGAGCGCGATCGCGTGGGCGAGGGTGTGATCGTCGACGACGCGGCGGGCGTGATCGTCCGCGAGCATCTCGACCAGTAGTGCCACCGCGTTTTCGGCCCGATTGGCGATGGGAAACCAGGGCAGGGCGCTGTGCCAGCTCTTGAAGGCCAGCAACACTAGGTGGTGCCGTTGCACGAGGTGTGCCTGTTCGTGGGCGATCACCGCGCGCACCTGATCGGCATCGAGCAGGCGCAGCAGTCCATTGGAGAGCACGGTCGCCGAGTGGCCGGCCCCGGGCAGGCAATAGGCCACTGGCGCCGGATGGTCGATGACGCGCATGCCCGGCTGACCATGCAGGGGGTCGCTGAGCAAAATGATGAGCGTGTGGTGCCGTCGCCGTTGCCGCTCGGCGCGCACGAAGGTCGCGAGCAGGTTCAACAGCAGGTGAGTGCCGAGTAGAACGGCGGCCCCGAGTGCGAGTACGTGGGTGAAACTGATTCCGGCGGGGAGCGTGCCGGCGCGCAGATCGTCGCCCAGTGCCATGAGGCTGTGCCCCAGATCGTTACCGAAGGGAAACAAGCCGTAGAGCAGAAAGGACCCGATCATGGATACCCCACCGGACAGGGCGATGGCTTGCCAGAGCACAAGGGCGATACCGGGGGAGCGGGCCGGCCAGTGGGAACGGGCCAGCACAACCGGAACCGGCCAGGCCAGCAGCACGGCCAGGAGGCCCAGTGCCGCGGCGGCGGTGATCACGAGGGTTGGTCAGCCGACACGTCGCTCAGGCGCTGTCGGACGTGGCGACACCCAGCAATTGGCGCAGCGTCTCGGCTTCCTGTGGGGTCACGTCGCCGATGAACCGGGCCAGGGTCGCCTGGCGGTCGGGCACCTGCCCGAGCACCTCGTGCATGAGGCCGGCCGTGTGGTCCGCGCGGGTCATGACCGCGGAATAGGCATGGGGACGGATGCCGCGATCGCGCGTGACAAAGCCTTTGGTTTCGAGCCGGGAGAGCACAGTAAGAATTGTCGTCGTCGCCAGGCGCTTGGCCGGAGCGGCCGAATTGTCGGGATGAATCAGGGCATCCTTGAGCTCGTTAGCAGTGAACGGTGACGAGGAGTTCCAAAGGACATCCATCATCATCCGTTCGAGCACACCCAAGTTTCCCATGAGGCCCACACTACGCCGCAAAACTGTAAGTTTCTACACGTTGTAGAAGAGTAATGTTCTACATGGCGTAGAAAACCATGCGCGAGTATCACAAATGCTGGAGGGCAGATGAACGAGTGGTTGGATCCCTTACTCCTCTCACGGTGGCAGTTCGGTCTCACAACCGTCTATCACTTTCTTTTCGTCCCCCTCACGATCGGCCTGGCTCTCACGGTCGCGATCTTTCAGACGGCGTGGGTGCGCACCGACAAGATCAAGTACCTGCAGCTGACGCACTTCTTCGGCAAGATCTTTCTGATCAACTTCGCCATGGGCGTCGTGACCGGCATCGTGCAGGAGTTTCAGTTCGGGATGAACTGGTCCGACTACTCACGCTTCGTCGGTGACGTCTTCGGCGCCCCGCTCGCGTTCGAGGGTATCGTCGCCTTCTTCCTCGAGGCGACATTTATCGGGCTCTGGATCTTCGGCTGGGACAAGCTACCCAAGAAGATTCACCTTGCGACCATCTGGCTCACGGCTATCGGCTCGATCGCCTCGGCCTACTTCATCCTCGCGGCGAACGCGTTCATGCAGAACCCGATCGCTTATACGATCAACGAGGAGAAGGGACGGGCAGAACTCACCAGTATCTGGGAACTGCTCACGAATCCCATTGCCCTCGCCGCGTTTCCACACACGATTTTCGCCTGTTTCATGGTTTCGGCCGGACTGATCATCTCGGTTGCCGCCTGGCATCTGTACCGCAATCAGCACCTCGACACGATGCGTCCGGCACTCAAATTCGGTCTCTGGATGATGGTCATTGCTGGCGTGCTTACCACGCTCGCCGGTGACCAGCTGGGCCTGGCCATGGTCGAAGCCCAGCCGATGAAGATGGCCGCTGCCGAAGCGCTGTATGTCACCGCGGCCGGCGCAGAGGCATCGTTCTCTATCTTCACCCTCGGCACGCCCGACGGCGTGAATGAGCTGTTCTCGGTGCGCATTCCGTACCTGCTCTCGTTCCTCTCCACCCATACCTTCGACGGCACCGTCGAAGGTATCGACAACCTGCAGGCACAGTACGTCGGTGCGTTTGGCCCCGGCGACTACACCCCGACCATCTGGATCACGTACTGGTCGTTCCGCTGGATGATCGGCCTCGGCCTGGCGCACATCCTGGTCGCCGTGGCCGGCCTGTTCTTCACCCGCAAGAACGCCAGGCCGACCCGCCCGTGGATGTGGAAGGTCGCGATTTGGAGCTTCCCAATGTCGCTGCTGGCAATGAGCGTCGGCTGGGTCTTCACCGAGATGGGCCGCCAACCGTGGCTGGTCTTCGGACTGCTGCGCACGCAGGACGGCGTTTCGCCCGGCGTCAGTGGCGTGGAGATTCTGATCTCCCTGATCGCCTTCACTTTGATCTACGGAATCCTCGCGGTGGTCGAGTTCAAACTCATTCTCAAGGCCGTTCAGAAAGGCCCCGACGATGCGCCGGTGCCCGACGCCGAAACCGGCGAACTCCAGCACGCTGCCACGGTCTACTAGAAAAGGAGACGACACTATGGATCTCACAATTCTTTGGTTCTGGATCATCGCCGTCATGTTCATCGGGTACTTCGTGCTCGACGGCTTCGACTTCGGGGTCGGCATGTCCCTGCCTTTTCTCGGCAAGGACGACACCGATCGCCGCGTTCTCATCAACACCATCGGTCCGGTCTGGGACCTCAACGAAACCTGGGTCATCGTCGCCGGGGCGTCGCTGTTCGCAGCGTTCCCCGAGTGGTATGCGACCATGTTCAGCGGCTTCTACCTGCCATTGCTGCTCATCCTGCTAGCGCTGATCCTGCGCGGCGTTTCGTTCGAATACCGGCACCAGCGCCCCGAATCGCAGTGGAAGAAGTGGTTCGACGGCATGATCATCGTCGGCTCGGCCGTTCCGGCGCTGCTCTGGGGCGTCGCCTTCGCCAACGTCGTGCGTGGCGTGAACCTCGACGCCAATCACGACTATGCCGGCACGATCTTCGATCTGCTGGGCCCCTACGCCCTGCTCGGCGGCGTCACGACGCTGCTGTTGTTCTTCGTGCACGGTGTCTTGTTCATCTCGCTCAAGACCGAGGGTGACATCCGGCTGTGGGCGCGCAAATTGGCCATGCAGTCCGGAATCGTCACGATCGTCGTCGCGGCCACTTTCCTGGCCTGGACGACCCTTGCGTACGGCACCTCGGCATCTGCTTTGCTTGCCGCCGCCGCTGCCGTCGCGTTGATCGCCTCGTTCGTGGCCAACCTGCGCGGCGCCGAACGACTTGCCTTCGGCCTGATGGCCGCCACGATCGGTCTGGCGGTGCTGACCCTTTTCGCGTCGCTCTTTCCCGACGTCATGCCCGCCAGCAACGACCCGGCCAACAGCCTGACTATCGCAAACGCCTCGTCCTCGGCCTACACGCTCGGCGTGATGAGCTGGACAGCACTGATCGGGATGCCCGTCATCCTGCTCTACCAGGGCTGGACTTACTGGGTGTTCCGCAAGCGCATCGGACGAGTGCACATTGAGGTCGCCGTACACTGAGGCAGTGCGCCCCCTGGATCCTCGTCTTCTTCGATACGCCTCGGCAGCGCGCCGGTTTCTCGCGATCGGTGCGCTGCTCGGGCTTGCTCAAACCGTCGTCGTCATCACGTTTGCCTGGTTGTTGACTCGGGCCATTATGCTCACGGTCGCGGGCGAGCGCCTAAGCACGATCGTGCCGACCTTGGCGGCCCTGGCCGGAGTTGTGGTGCTGCGCTCGGTGCTCATTTGGCTGCTGGAAGTCGCGGCTAACCGAGGCGCAGCCCAGGTCAAGAGCCAGTTGCGCGCGCGCGTTCTGGCCAAGCTCGCCGAGCGCGGCCCCGACTGGGTCGACTCTCAGCAGAGCGCACGCTTGGCGACCGTTGTCACGACCGGCCTCGACGCACTCGACAACTACTTCGCGCGGTATTTGCCGCAGCTGTTGCTGACCGCGATTGCCACACCGATTCTGATCGCGGTCATGCTCTGGCAAGACCTGCCCAGCGGCCTCACCGTCATCATCGTGATCCCGCTCATTCCGGTGTTCATGATTCTGATTGGGCGGGTCACCCAGTCCGTACAGCAGGAACAGTGGCAAGCACTGCAACGCCTCTCTACCGGGTTTCTCGACGTGGTCGGCGGCCTCGGCACCCTCAAGATCTACGGCCGGGAACGCCGTCAGTTTGATCGCATCCGTTCCATCACCGAGCAGTACCGCACGCGCACCATGAAGGTGCTGCGCGTCTCCTTTCTGAGCGGTTTCGTACTCGAACTCGCCGCGAGCCTCTCGGTCGCCCTTATCGCCGTGTCGATCGGCCTGCGGCTCATCGACGGCGCGCTACTCCTGGGCGTTGGACTGTTCGTTCTGCTGCTGGCTCCCGAGGCTTTTCTGCCGGTGCGCCAGGTCGGGGCGCAGTTTCACGCCGCGGCCGACGGCCTGGCCGCTGCCGAAGAACTGTTCGCGATTCTCGACGACGACATCGACACAACGGATGCCCCGGCGCCGGTCGATCCTGCGGCTGCGGCTGTCGCGCCGGGAGGCCTCGGTGCCGGCTCTCTCCGCCTGGTCGGCGTATCTATTCGGCGCGGTGACACCGTCGTGATCGACCGGCTGGACGCCGAATTCGCCGCCGGCGAAATCAGCGTGCTGCGCGGCGTGAGCGGAGTCGGCAAATCCACCCTCGTTGCCGCCCTGCTCGGCTTCGTGCCCCTCACCGGCGAAGTGACGCTCGGCGACGTTGCCGTGACAGCCGGGCCAAGTCGGCCGTGGCTGGCCTGGGCTGGCCAGCGACCCGGCCTGTTCCGGGGAACGGTGGCCGAGAATGTGGCGCTGGGGACGGTATCCGCTGGCCAGGGTACGCGCACCGTGAACCTGGTCGCTCAGGCCCTTGATTGGGCGGGGGCCGCGCAGCTGTCACCGACCACGGTGCTCGGGGTGAACGGCGACGGGCTTTCGGGCGGGCAGGCCCAGCGCGTCGCCGCAGCGCGCGCCGTTTACCGGGCCCTCGCGACTGAGTGCCAGGTCGTGATTCTGGACGAACCCAGTTCGGCGCTCGACGCCGACGCCGAGGCCGGTCTCCTCGCCGGGCTACGTCGTCTGGCCGACATGGGCCGCGTCGTGATCGTGGTCAGCCACCGGCCGGCCGTCCTCGCTGCAGCTGACCATGTGATCGAGCTAGAGAAGCTGATTCATGTTTGACCTGACGCTGGACCCGGCCGCGTGCGACGTGCTGCGGCTCGCCCAGCCGCGCCCGCGCTGGTTTGTTCCAGGCCTGCTGGCCGGCGTGACGAGTGCTGTTATGGCGGTGGCGCTGCTGGCCTGCTCGGCCTGGCTCATCACCCGCGCCGCCGAAATGCCGTCCCTGGCCTATCTCGGTATGGCTATCGTAGGGGTGCGTGCCTTTGCGATTTTTCGTTCGGTGTTTCGCTACCTGGAACGCCTGACCAGCCACGATGCCGCGTTCCGGCAGCTCGCCGAACTACGCCTGGGCATCTTTCGTCGCATCGTTCCAGTTGCCCCGGCCGGACTCGCCCAGACCGGGCGCGGCGACCTGCTCACCCGCCTCGTGCGCGACGTCGATGACCTACAGGACCTGCCGCTGCGGGTCGTACAGCCGTTGCTCGTCGCGGGAATCACCGTAGTGCTCAGCGTGATCGGCATTTGGTTGATCGTACCCGCCGCTGGCCTCACCCTGCTCGTCTGCCTGCTGCTGGCCGGAGTGCTCGGTACGGTTTTCTCCGGCAGCGTGGCAGCCAGGGCAGATCGAGAGCTCGCACCGCTGCGCGGCACCCTCGCCGACGAGGTGCTCGAAATCGTGGAGAACCTCGACGTACTCACCGCCTTCGACGCTCTCAGGCCGCGCCTCGCCCAGCTCGCCCGCACCGATGAGCGCCTGCGCCGGGCCGCCCTGCGCCGCTCGGTCGGAGTGGGTGTGCAATCGGCCGTCGTAGCGTTCTTTGCCGGTGCAGCAACGCTGGGCACGCTGTACTTCGGAATCCCCGCGCTCGATGGCGGCGGCGGCCCGCTCAGCCCGGACCTGCTCGGCCCGACCCTCATCGTCGCCGTGCTCGTGCCGATGGCCGTATTCGAGGTGTTCGGCATGATTCTGCTGGCAGCTTCGGCCTGGCGCCAGGTGCGGGTGAGCGCACGGCGCGTCGCCGAGGTTGTCCCAGCTTCGCGACCGGCCGAGATTCCCGTCGATGTTCCAAACCCCCAGCTGTTGCTGGCGACCCCGGTCGTGCTCGAACTGACCGGCCTGAGTGCCAGTTGGCCCGGCCAGACCGAACCAGGCGTGGCCGGTGTGACGCTGCGCCTCGCGCCCGGGGACCGGGTGCATCTGGCCGGACCGAGCGGTGCCGGCAAGACCACCCTCACGCAGGCCCTGGTGCGATTTCTCGACTACACCGGTTCGTACCGTCTGAACGGCGTCGAAGCGCGCCTGCTTGCTCAAACGGAGGTGCGGCGGGTGGTCGGACTGTGCGAGCAGCGTCCGTGGTTATTTGACGACAGCATCCGTCAGAATCTGCTGTTTGCCCGCGATACCGCCACCGACGCCGAGTTGCTGGCAGTGCTGGCCCGCGTCGGACTGGCCGAATGGGTCGGGGAGCGCGGCGGCCTCGATGCTCGTGTCGGGGAGCGCGGCGCCTTGGTCTCCGGCGGCCAGGCACAGCGTATTGCCCTGGCCAGGGCCCTGCTTGCCGATTTTCCGGTGCTCGTCGTCGACGAACCCACCGCGAACGTCGATAGCGCCCAGGCTGATGCCCTGGTACGGGATATCTTGAGCGCTGCGACCGACGCGCACCGGGCTGTCCTGCTGATTTCCCACACGCCGGTGCCGGACGAACTAGTGACGGCAAGGGTGACCCTGCCGACCCGGGCTCAGTCCATGTGACGCAGCTCGCGGCGGTGCAGCCACTTCTTGACCAAAAACATCGCCAGTATGAACAGCGCGATCACGCCGACGAACAGGTATCCGGCGAAGTGCAGGCTGCCGCTGAGCTCGCGGTAGCCGCCGGCCGCCACCGAGCCGACGGTGACATAGGTGAGTGACCAGATGACGCAGGCCGGCACGGTCCATGCTATGAAGGTGCGGTACCGCATCCGGCTCATGCCGACGGTGACTGGAATAAGCGAGTGCAGCACCGGCAGAAACCGGGAGATGAAGACAGCGACACCGCCGCGCCGGTCGAGGTAGTTTTCGGCGCGAATCCAATTGTGTTCGCCGATACGGCGGCCCAGCCGGCTCGCGCGGATGAACGGTCCAAAGTGGTGCCCGAGCGCGAAGCCGATGCTTTCCCCGCCCAGTGCTCCGACGATCACGGCCAGTACGAGCGTGACAAACTCGACCGGGCCGGACACGGCCGTGCTCGCGACGATCACAATGGTGTCGCCGGGAACGACCAGGCCGACCAGAACCGAGGTTTCCAGCAGCATGCCCAGAAAGGCCAGCAGTGTTCGAACGACCGGGTCGACGCTGGACACGGTGTCGAGGATCCACGTGAGGATGTCATTCATTTCGTTCAGCCTACGTGCTGCTCGGGAATCAACAACGCCGGGCTCTCTGGCGGCCGGGAGGTCAGCGGCGAAGGCTTCGTACTTCTTGCGACCTTGGCGTTGCTGCGTCCTAGTAATCTAAAGGGGGTACACCGGCGCTCTGTTGCGCGTGCACCTTGCATCAATCATGACTAACCCCTGCAATGAATGAATGAGAGTCACGTGGCACACGAGCACGAAAGCGTCCGCATCGATTCGCGCGATGAGATCGACGAAGAAGTGTATGACTTCGCCGCGATCCAGGCGAAGTGGCAACCCATCTGGGAGGAGCTCGCTCCTTTCAAGACGAGCGGTGAGGGCGACACCCGCCCGCGCAAGTACGTGCTCGATATGTTCCCGTACCCCTCCGGTGACCTGCACATGGGCCACGCCGAGGTCTATGCGCTCGGCGATGTCGTCGCCCGTTATTGGCGCCACCAGGGCTTCAACGTGTTGCACCCGATCGGCTGGGACTCCTTCGGCCTGCCGGCCGAGAACGCCGCCATCAAGCGGGGCATTGACCCGCGCGGCTGGACCTACGATAACATCGCCCAGCAGAAGAAGAGCATGAAGCTCTATGCGACCAGCTTCGACTGGGACCGCGAACTGCACACGAGCGACCCCGAATATTACAAGTGGACCCAGTGGCTGTTCCTGCAGCTGTACAAGAAGGGCCTGGCCTACCGCAAGGACAGCTGGGTCAACTGGGACCCGATCGACCAGACTGTGCTCGCCAACGAGCAGGTCCTGGCCGACGGAACGAGCGACCGCAGCGGCGCCGTCGTCGTTAAGAAGAAACTCACCCAGTGGTACTTTAGGATCACTGACTACGCCGATCGTCTGCTGGATGACCTCAACCAGCTTGAGGGCACTTGGCCGGCCAAGGTGCTCAACATGCAGCGGAACTGGATCGGACGCTCCATCGGAGCGGATGTCGACTTCGCCGTCGAAGGCCGAACCGAACGCATCACCGTTTTCACCACGCGTCCGGACACGCTGTTCGGTGCCACCTTCATGGTCGTCGCCCCGGACAGCGATCTCGCCGCCGAACTTGCCGCAGAGTCCACGCCCGAGGTACAGGAAGCCTTCCAGGACTACCTCGTGCAGGTTCAGCGCAGCACCGAGATCGAGCGTCAGGCGACCGACCGGCCCAAAACCGGCGTGTTCCTCGGCCGCTACGCCATCAACCCGGTCAATGGCGAACGCCTGCCCATCTGGGCGGCCGACTATGTGCTCGCCGACTACGGCACCGGTGCGATCATGGCCGTGCCGGCCCACGACCAGCGCGACCTCGACTTCGCCCGCGCCTTCGACCTGCCCGTGCGCGTCGTCGTCGATACCAACTCGCCGGCCACCGGCATGATCCCCGTCATCACCCAGAGCATGCTCGACGGCACCGAAGAACTGCCGGCGCTCGACCCGCTCAGCACCGGCATCGCCCTGGCGGGCGAGGGCCGCCTCGTCAACTCCGGTCCGCTGAACGGCCTGAGCAAGATCACCGCCATCAAGCGCATCATTGAACAGCTCGCTGCCGACGGCCTCGGCCGCTCCGCGAAGAACTATCGCCTGCGCGACTGGCTCGTCTCCCGGCAGCGCTACTGGGGCGCTCCGATCCCGATCATCCACGGCGCCGATGGCACCGAAATTCCGGTCCCCGAAGATCAGCTGCCGGTGCTGCTGCCGCCCGCAGAGGGTCTTGACCTGAAGCCCCGGGGAACGTCGCCGCTCGGCGGTGCGACCGATTGGGTCAACGTGCCGAACCCGATCGACGGCACTCCGTCGACACGCGACGCCGACACTCTGGATACCTTCGTCGACAGCTCCTGGTACTTCCTGCGGTTCCTGAACCCGAGTGATGACACCAAGGCCTTCGACCCGAAGGATGCCGAAAAGTGGGCTCCGGTCGACCAATACGTCGGCGGCGTTGAGCACGCCATTCTGCATCTGCTGTACGCGCGTTTTATCACGAAGTTTTTGTTCGACGAGGGCCTGGTGAGCTTCACCGAGCCCTTCACAGCTCTGCTCAACCAGGGCATGGTCATTCTCGACGGCGCCAAGATGAGCAAGAGCAAGGGCAATCTGGTCTACTTCACCGAAGAAATCGAACGCCATGGCGTTGATGCCGTGCGCCTCACGATGGCGTTCGCCGGTCCGCCGGAAGACGACATCGACTGGTCGGACGTTTCCCCGGTCGGCTCGGCCAAGTTCCTGGCCCGCGCCTGGCGCGTCGCCCGCGATGTCACGAGTGCGCCTGATGTGGAGTGGAAGACCGGTGACGTCACCCTGCGCCGCATCACCCACCGCTTCCTGTCCGACGCGCCCGGCTTGGTGGAGTCGTTCAAGTTCAACGTCGTCGTCGCACGCCTGATGGAGCTCGTCAATGCGAGCCGCAAGGTCATCGATACCGGTGCCGGGCCAGCGGATGCCGCGGTGCGTGAAGCCGCCGAGGCCACCGCCATGGCGCTAAACCTGTTTGCCCCCTACGCGGCGGAGGACATGTGGGAGCACCTCGGCTACGAGCCGTGCATCGCGCTCGTGCCATGGCGCAAGGCCGAGCAGACCCTGCTCGTTCAGGAATCGGTCACGGCGGTCGTCCAGGTCGACGGCAAGATGCGCACCCTGCTGGAGGTATCGCCGAAGATCTCTAGTGAGGACCTGGAGAAGATGGCGCGGGAAGCCGCCGCTGTCATCCGTTCGATCGGTGATCGCGAGATCATCAAGGTGATCGTGCGGGTGCCCAAGCTCGTCTCCTTCGTCACCCGCCCGTAGCGCCGGACAAAATCGGCCCTGGCTGACCCTCGTAGGATCGGTCGGGGCCTTCTCCACAGGCCCGTTTAGTCTCATCTGTGCACAGATGGGTCATCCGACCACAAACGGATGCTTCGCGCGGCCTAGCCTGCGAGCATGCAGCATGACCGGTTCCCCCTCGATCTGGAGCGCCTCGCTCCGGCCGCGCGGGGACGTCCCCGACTGCGAGTCGGCGTGGGAACCGCCGTCGTGCTCTTGCTGCTCGCCCTCGTGTTCGCCGTCATCGTGTCGGCGGTGGGCCAGCAGGCGGGGCAGCGCACGGTCGGCTCGGAAACGGTATCGATCCCCACGGGCGGCAGCCTAGAGCCGTTTGATTCCGGTGCGAGCACAACTCCGGATGGCTCTGCCACGAGCGCGATCATCTTCGTGCACGTTTTGGGAGCGGTCGCCCGGCCCGGTCTGTTCGAGTTGCAGGACGGTGCCCGGGTCATGGATGCGATCGCCGCCGCCGGCGGGCTGAGCCCCGAGGCCGACCCTGCCGGGGTCAATCTCGCCCGCATCGTGAGCGACGGGGAGCAGTTCTACGTGCCGCGGCAGGGTGAGGTTCCACCGGGCGTTCCAGCGGCGACCGTCTCGGGGGGAGCTGGCGCACCCGCCGCCAAGGTCAACCTTAACTCGGCGACGCTCGCCGACCTCGATTCCCTGCCCCGCATCGGCCCAACCATGGCGCAGCGCATCATTGACTTTCGCACGGCTAACGGGCGATTCGCCAGCGTAGACGGCCTGCGCGATGTCGCGGGAATCGGCGACAAAACGTTCGAGGCGCTCAAAGACCTCATTACAGTATGAGCCTCGACCTACGGCTGGCGCTTCCGGCCCTGGCCGCGTGGCTCACGTCGGGGTTGCTGATCGGAGCGCCAGAGGGTGCCTGGTCCATTGCCCTTGTGCTGTGGGCAGCGGCCGGGGTGACGGCGGGCATCCTCGTGATGAAACGGATGCCGGCGCGCAGACGTGAAATGAACCAGCGTTCAGAGCCCAGCCGCTGGCAGCTGCTGGGCGGCAGCGTCGTTCTCTGCTGTGCCGCCGCGGCACTTGTGGCCACTGCCGTCGGGGTGTGGGCGCCGGTGCGCCTCCCGCCGGAGATGCGTGCCGCCGCGGAGTCGCACGCGACGCTCACGGCCACGGTCACCGTCTGGTCGGTTCCGGTTGCTGCCAGGGCCTTCATCGGTAGTGGCACTTCGGGACGAGTACGCTACCGGGCCACGCTCACGCAGGTCGACCTGCGCGGCGATACGACGCGATTGGAAAGCCCGGTGGTGGTGTTCGCCGAGGCAGCCAGGGGAGGCCACGAACCCGAGATCGGCACCAGCCTGCGCCTGCGCGGCACCCTGCGCCCGACGAACCCGGGCGACGCAGCGGTCGCCTTGGTCTTCGCCACCGAACCCGCTCAGGTGGCCGAGTCGCCGCCCTGGTGGCTGCAGTGGTCGAACGAGCTCCGCGCTCGGTTCGCGGCGGCGGCGACGAGCCTCCCCGGCGACGGGGGAGACTTGCTCCCCGGCCTGGCGATCGGCGACACGAGCGCAGTCAGTCCAGCCCTCGATCAAGCCATGAAAACCAGCTCACTGAGCCATTTGACCGCGGTTTCCGGCGCCAATTGTGCCATCGTCATCGCTTCGATCATGCTCCTCGGTGGCTATCTGCGCCTGCGCCGCAGCTGGCGCATTCTGCTATCACTCGTGACACTGCTCGGCTTCACAGTCCTGGTTACTCCGGAGCCGAGCGTGCTGCGCTCGGCGGTCATGGCCACCCTCACCCTCGCGTCGATCGGCGTGGGCCGGCCCGGGCGAGGCGTGCCCACCCTGCTCGTCGTCGTGATCGGGCTGCTTGCGAGCGATCCCTGGCTGGCCCGAAACTACGGCTTTGCGCTGTCCGTGCTCGCGACCGCGGGGCTCCTCATCCTGGTCGGACCGCTCAGCCGAGTACTCAGCCAGTGGATGCCGCTGGCCCTGGCTGCCGTCATCGCCATCCCTTTGGCCGCCCAACTGGCCTGTCAGCCCATACTCATTCTGTTGAGCCCCAGCCTGCCGCTCTACGGGGTGCCGGCCAACATTCTCGCTGGTCCTGCCGCACCGGTCGCCACGGTGGTCGGGCTGATCGCCTGCCTGACTCTGCCGGTTCTCCCGGGCGTAGCGTCGGGCCTGCTCGCCGGGGCCTCGCTGCCGTCGGCCTGGATCGCTGCCGTGTCCCAGACCATGTCGACGCTGCCGGGCACCCGTCTGCCGTGGCCCGGCGGAGTGCCCGGCGTCTTGCTGCTCTCGGTCGTCACCCTGCTCACTCTCGTGGTCGTATTGCGTGGGCCCGCTGCTCGCCCCGCACGCTGGCCGGCGGCGGTTCTCGCCGTGCTGCTGGTCGGGTTCGGGGGCTACGCCGGGTCACTGATTGGCACCCAAATCGGCCGCGCCACCACTTTTCCGGCGAACTGGCAGATTGCGGCTTGCGATATCGGGCAGGGTGATGCCGTTGTCGTGCGCGACGGTGATGAGTACGGCCTGGTTGACGTCGGGCCCGATCCGAAGCTGCTCTCGAGCTGCCTCGCGACTCTCGGCATCAGCCGCATCAACCTGCTCGTGCTCACCCATTACGACCTCGACCATATCGGCGGAGTAGATGCAGTCATTGGCATGGTCGATACCGCCCTGGTCGGGCAGCCGGAGAACGCGCAGGACGAACGCCTGCACGAGCGTCTCGCGGCTGGCGGAGCCGTCGTGCGCCAGACGTCTCGGGGTGATGCCGGTACGCTTGGAGGACTGCGCTGGAACATTCTCTGGCCCGTCCGTGGAGCCACCACGATGCAGGTGGGCAACCCGGGAAGCATCACCATTTTGTTCGAAGGGCGGGGCCTTCGTTCGATTTTTCTCGGAGATCTTGGCGAAGAATCGCAGAATGCCCTGCGGCGGATCTCGCCACCCGGCTCGGTCGACGTCGTGAAGGTCGCCCACCACGGCTCGGCCGATCAGAGCTTCGAGCTGTACGCCGAACTGCGGGCCAGGGTGGGGCTGATCTCGGTCGGCACGACAAACACCTACGGGCATCCCACCGACGCGTTGCTTAACACTCTCGCCTCGGCGGGAACCCTGTCCGTGCGCACCGACCGGGAGGGAATGTCAGTGGTTGCGCCGGGGGATAACGGCACGATCGTGCTCTGGACGGAGAAGATCGCCGACCGCGGTCCGCCCGCGCCGTCGACTGCTGCACCGACTGCTGCACCGACTGCTACCGGGAGGGTCAGCGGTGCGCGTTAGGCTTGATCGACCACCCGCATGACACGCAAGGAGAGCGCTATGGCCGCACGATCCGCCACGACCGGCTCCCGCGCGGGCAAGGCAGCCCCCACCCGCGCGGCCAAGGGCGCCGTCATCCCCCAGCTCGGCTGGCATCAGGTGCGTCCGGCGCCGATCGTGCTCGTCTCGGGGACCGAAACGTTTCTCGCGGAACGTGCCATCCGTCAGCTGCGCGACTTTCTCAAACTTGAAGATCCCAGCCTCGAAATCAGCGACGTGCAGGCTGATAGCTATGCCCCCGGTGAGCTGCTCACCCTGGCGAGCCCGTCCCTGTTCGGCGAGCCGCGGCTGATTCGGGTCAGCAATGTCGAGAAGTGCAGCGACACCTTTCTGGCCGAGGCGCTCGATTACCTGGAGAACCCGGCCGATGACACCTATGTCGTGCTGCGACACGGCGGGGGAGTGCGCGGGAAGAAGCTGCTCGACACCATTCGCAGCGGTCTCGGTGGCGCCATCGAGGTGGTCTGCACCGAGCTCAAGAAGGACACCGAGAAGTACGAATTCGCATCCAACGAGTTTAAAGCGGCCGGCAAACGGGTCACCGCGAGTGCGCTGCGCCAGCTCGTTGCCGCGTTCTCCGACGATTTGGCCGAACTCTCCGCTGCCTGCCAGCAGCTCATCGCGGACGCGACGAGCGAGGTCACCGAAACCACGGTCGACCGTTACTACGGTGGCCGCGTCGAAACCAACGCCTTCAAAGTCGCAGACTGGGCTATCGCGGGCCGCACTGGTGAGGCCCTCGTGACGCTGCGGCACGCCCTCACATCCGGGGCTGACCCGGTGCCGATCGTCGCGGCTTTCGCCATGAAGATTCGCACCATGGCGAAGGTCTTTGGAGCCCGCGGCGGTTCCGCCCAGCTCGGCGCCCAGTTCGGCCTGGCCCCCTGGCAGGTGGAACGAGCGCAGAAGGACCTGCGAGGCTGGAGCGATGAGGGCCTCGCCCGCTGCATCGTCGTGCTCGCAGAAACGGATGCGGCGGTGAAGGGTGCCGGTCGCGACCCGGTCTACGCCTTGGAACGTCTCATCGGCGTGATCGCCCGCCGAGGCGAGGGCTAGCGCCACTGGCAACGAGCGGGTCTCCGGGGTACTGAGTTTGCTGTGGCAGCATGAGGGGTCGACCGCAACGTACGCCCAGTCATGGATCACTGCGTCACAGATATCGCGCCCGATTCGTGGCCCAGGCAAGGCGTCACGGCTGACCGAACGGGTTGCGAGCCGACGGACGCAAAAAACCCCAGCCGAGACGGCGGGGGTTTCTGTGCGACGAGGGACGGCATCCGCTCTAACGAGCCGATGCAGACACCAGGCGCGAATGGAGCCAGTGTCGATTAGACGAGTGCGGAAACGGCTTTCGCGATGGCCGACTTCTTGTTCGCAGCCTGGTTCTGGTGGATTACACCCTTGCTGACGGCCTTGTCGAGCTTCTTGGAAGCAAAGGCGAGACCGACGACGGCCTTGTCCTTGTCGCCAGCGGCAATCGCAGTACGAGTCGCGCGGATCGCGGACTTGAACTCGCTCTTGACAGCCTTGTTGCGCTCCTGGGCCTTCTTGTTGGTGCCAATTCGCTTGATCTGCGACTTGATATTTGCCACGTTTTTTACGCTTTCGTTAGGTTCTCGTACGGACAGCCGCTCAGCGGTAGAGGGCGCTTCTGCGGCGAAAATCGTGCGGGGTGGGACCCAACACGCAAGCCAAGTAGTAATGTTACCAGCAATTGCTGCCTCCCCAAAACCCGCCCGGTCTCCGGGAGTCCCTTCCCGTCCGCGCGAGTGGAGACCGCTCTACCCGCCGTGCACATGACTGCGCCCGATCTGGCTAGCCGCTACGCCGGTTACCGTAGTGCGCAGCGGTATCGAACGCGGCCACGTGGGTACAGCCGCAGCCCGCCGTCATCGAGCCGGGGGCGCGGCCGACACCCGCCCGGTGACCTGCAACAGGATCGCGGTGAAGCGCTCGGGCTGGACGAGGCTCGACAGGTGCGTCGCTCCCGGCACCACGACGACCGTCCCGTTGCGGCAGGCGGCAAGAAAGCGCCGCTCGTTCAGCCGAAAGTGATCGAGTGCACCGTTGACCAACCAGATCGGGCCGGGATACGCCGCGAGGCTGGCCAGGGGAGTCAGCGTTGAGGTCGCCTGCAGGCCCGAATCCATCACGTCGAGTGCGGCGCCGCCCGCGAGCACGTCGCGGGCGGCGGCCGCGGGCAAAAGGAGGCGCGCCAGGCCCTCGTGCAACCACAAGCCTCGATCGGGCAGCCGGTGAATTATTCGGGCCAGCAGTCGATACCCCTCAAGCAGCACGCCTTTCGGCACGGCGCTACAGCCGGCAGCGACCAGCCCGGCCACCCGAGCGGGGTGCTTCGCAGCGTAGGCCACGGCATAGTAACCGCCGAGCGAGAGCCCGACCAGCAGTACCCGGCCGCCGAGCGCCGTCACCCCATCGTCGATGGCGGCGAGCGCGGCCGGCACAGTGAACGTCTCATTCATCCGCTGCCCATGGCCGGGCAAATCGATTGCGAGCACGGGATACCCGGCAGAACGCAAGGTTTCCTCCTGATACCGCCACATCGTGGCTGAGGCGCGAATGCCGTGCACGAGCAGAACCGGCACGCGGGCTTCGGGAGTCTCCATGCCGTGAGCCTAGCCAGCCCCGCTTGGAGTGCCCCGATCAAAGTGCATGCCTAGGCTAGAGCCATGAGACCTGCACCCACGACCACCCTGACCGCCATCATCAATGCTCGCGTCGTGCCGGTACTCGGTGACACCATCCCGAACGGCACGGTGCTGATCGAGAACGGTCGTATTAGCGCTATCGGCGCCGACCTCCCAGTACCGAGCGGCGCGCAAATGATCGACGCCAGTGGCAAGTGGGTACTGCCCGGCTTCATCGAGGCACACGGGCACGTGGGCATCCACGAAGAGGCGAACGGATGGGCCGGCAACGACACCAACGAAATGACCGGCCCGAATATGGCTGCTGTTCGTGCCATCGACGCCATCAACATCGATGACGAGGGCTTTCGCGACGCGCTCTCCGGCGGAGTCACTACGATCGTGGTCAAGCCCGGCTCCGGCAATCCGATCGGCGGCCAGTCGGTCGCGATCAAGAGCTGGGGCGGCCGCACCATCGACGAGCAGGTGATCAGCGACGCAGTGAGCATCAAGAGCGCTCTTGGGGAGAACCCGAAGCGGATCTACGGCGAGAAGAAGCAGACCCCGAGCACCCGCCTCGGCGTCAGTCTGGTCATTCGCCAGGCCTTCGTCGAGGCCCAAAACTACGTGCGCGCACGCGATGCCGCCGCCGAGAAGGGCGAAACCTTCACCCGCGATCTCGGCAAGGAGGCCCTGGCCCGGGTCCTCTCCGGGGAACTCGTCTGGGACCAGCACGTGCACCGCCACGACGACATTGCCACGGCCATCCGTTTAGCGGAGGAATTCGGCTATCGCCTCGTGATCAACCACGGCACCGAGGGGCACAAGGTCGCCGACGTGCTCGCCGAGAAGAACATCCCGGTCATCTTCGGTCCGATGCTCACAGCACGCACCAAGGTCGAACTGCGCGACCGAGCCATCGGCAACCTCGCCGTTCTCGCCGCCGCCGGCGTTCGGGTGGCCATCACGACTGACCATCCGGTCGTTCCGGTGAACTTTCTCGTGCACCAGGCCGCCCTGGCCGTGAAGGAGGGGCTGCCGGTGCAGACAGCGCTCGAAGCGCTCACCGTCAACCCGGCCGTGATTCTCGGGCTCGACAACCGAGTCGGATCCCTCACCGTTGGGCTCGACGCCGACGTCGTGATCTGGTCCGGTGACCCGCTCGACCTCGCCTCCCGCGCCGAACTCGTGCTCATCGACGGCGTCGAGGTCTACCGGCACAGTGACGGCTTCGGCCAGGTCGTCGAACGAGCACATCGCGCCTGAGCTTCGGTCATCTCTGCAGAACTCACAAATTTCTGCGCGGGGTGGCGCGTATGAGTCATCAGTGCCAGCTCGTGCGCGACTCGCGTAGACGGTACAACCCAGCCGAGCATGGAAGAATGGACGGACTATGTCACCGAGAGCCCTTCACGCGCTGGAACCGGCCGCCACGGCCCCCGAGTTCATCCGCAACTTCTGCATCATTGCCCACATCGACCACGGGAAGTCGACGCTCGCCGACCGGATGCTGCAGATCACCGGCGTCGTCGACGAGCGCTCTATGCGTGCCCAATATCTGGACCGTATGGACATCGAGCGGGAACGCGGCATCACCATCAAGAGCCAGGCCGTGCGGATGCCCTGGGAGCTGGACGGTGTCACCTACGCGTTGAACATGATCGACACCCCCGGACACGTCGACTTCACCTACGAGGTCTCCCGCAGCCTCGCTGCTTGCGAGGGCGCCATTCTGCTGGTCGATGCGGCCCAGGGCATCGAAGCTCAAACCCTCGCCAACCTCTACCTCGCGCTCGAGAACGACCTTACGATCATTCCGGTGCTCAACAAGATCGACCTGCCGGCCGCCGACCCCGAGAAGTACGCCCGCGAACTCGCGAGCCTCATCGGCGGTCGCCCCGAAGACGTGCTGCGCGTCTCCGGCAAGACCGGTGCCGGGGTCCAGGAACTGCTTGACCTTGCTACGACCATGATTCCGGCGCCGAAGGGCAACCCGGATGCCGCCGCCCGGGCCATGATCTTCGACTCGGTCTACGACAGCTATCGCGGCGTCGTCACCTACGTGCGCATGATCGACGGGCACCTCAAGGCGCACGAAAAAATTCAGATGATGTCGACCAAGGCAACCCACGAGATCCTCGAGATCGGCGTCATCTCGCCCGAACCCGTCGAGAGCAAGGGCCTCAAGGTCGGCGAGGTCGGCTATCTGATCACCGGCGTGAAGGACGTGCGCCAGTCCAAGGTCGGCGACACCATCACAACAGCCCTGCGCCCGGCGACCGACGCTCTGCCCGGCTACGACGAACCGCAGCCCATGGTGTTCTCCGGCCTATACCCGATCGACGGCAGTGACTACCCGGCGCTGCGCGAAGCTCTCGACAAGCTCAAACTCTCCGACGCCAGTCTCGGCTATGAGCCCGAGACATCCGTCGCCCTCGGTTTCGGTTTTCGCTGTGGCTTTCTCGGCCTGCTGCACCTCGAGATCATCACCGAACGTCTCGAACGCGAATTCAACATCGACCTCATCACGACCGCGCCAAGCGTGCCGTACGAGGTCACCACCGACGACAAACGCACCATCACGGTCACCAATCCGAGTGAATACCCCACCGGCAAGATCGCCAAGGTGCTCGAACCCATGGTCAAGGCGGCTATCCTGGCGCCAAAAGACTGCGTCGGCGTCATCATGGAGCTGTGCCAGAGTCGCCGCGGCACCCTGCTCGGCATGGAATATCTCGGCGAAGACCGGGTCGAGATCCGCTACTCGATGCCGCTCGGTGAGATCGTGTTCGACTTCTTTGACATGCTCAAAGGCCGCACCGCCGGCTACGCCTCGCTCGACTATGAAGCCTCCGGCGAGCAAGAGGCCGACCTGGTCAAGGTCGACATTCTGCTGCAGGGCGAGCAGGTTGACGCGTTTTCCGCCATCGTGCACCGCGACAAGGCCTATGCCTACGGCGCGCTCATGACCGGCCGGCTGCGCAAACTGATTCCGCGCCAGCAGTTCGAGGTGCCCATCCAGGCTGCGATCGGCGCTCACATCATCGCCCGCGAAAGCATCTCGGCGATGCGCAAGGACGTACTCGCCAAGTGTTACGGCGGTGACATCTCGCGAAAGCGCAAGCTGCTCGAGAAGCAGAAAGAGGGTAAGAAGCGCATGAAGATGGTCGGCCGGGTCGAAGTTCCCCAGGAAGCCTTCATCGCCGCATTGAGCGGCGACATCGAGACCAAAGACAAGAAGTAGAGCGGATGCGCAGGGCCACCTTCACCGGCGCCGCCGTCAGCTACGCTGCCATCGGCGGTACGCTGGCGCCCGACCTGATGCGCTATCCGCCGAAGGGCTACCGGCCGATGGAGCAGAGCGTCAGGCTCGGCAGCTCATCGGAGCGATTCGAAGCGACCACGAAGCTGCTGATGACCTGGGGGATTCAGCGCGGCAGCGGCATGGAGGTCACCGATCTCGAAAACGGTACTGGCGTGCAGTACACCCCGGTCACCTTTCAGCCGGACGGCACGCCGGCGGCCGGCCAGCAGCATCCGGTCAACGAAGCGACCTTCGCCGAGGACGGCACCCCTTACATCGCCAACGGCATGACGGCGACCCTGAAAATGAAGGTCTGGCTGTTCCAGGTGACCGCGCCCGTGCGCGTCGTGTACGTGATCGACGAGGCGGCCCGCATCGGATTTGCGTACGGCACCATGGCCGGCCACCCGGAGAGCGGCGAGGAATCCTTCATCGTCGAGCATCGGGGCGATGACTCGGTCTGGCTGACCATCCGCTCGTTCTCCCGGGCCAGCACCTGGTATTACCGCCTAGCCTGGCCGGTTCTGCGCTTTCAACAGGCTAGATTCACCAGGCTTTACCTGCGCGTCCTGCACCCCGTTGGCGCCATCACTAACTGAATTCAACGTACTGGAGCACCACCCATGGCCGGACCACACCCCGTCGGAGACCCCGCACCCGACGATGGCCTCCTTCCCTCGTCAGCAGCCGTCCAAGCGGCCGAACGCGACTTCGGCGTCTACCTGCACGTGCCCTTCTGCCGGGTTCGCTGCGGCTACTGCGACTTCAACACCTACACCGCGACGGAACTGCGCGGCGTCAAGCAGAGCGACTATGCCAGCCAGGCCGTGCTCGAGGTTGAGGCCGCCGGCCGCATCCTCACAGCATCGGGACTGCCGGACCGTAAGGTGGCGACGGTATTCTTTGGCGGAGGCACACCGACGCTGTTGCCGGTGACCGACCTTGTGAAGATGCTCAGCGCGGTACGTGAGCAATGGGGCCTCGAGCGCGGCGCCGAGGTCACCACGGAGGCGAACCCCGACTCTGTCGACGCCGCCTACCTCGGTGCTCTCGCCGACAGCGGATTCACCCGGGTGTCCTTCGGTATGCAGTCCGCCGTGCCGCACGTACTCGCGACGCTCGAACGTACTCACGACCCAGAGCGGGTGCCGCTCGTCGTGGAGTGGGCCCGCGGCGCCGGCCTCGACGTGAGCCTCGACCTGATTTACGGCACGCCGGGGGAGTCTCTCGCGGATTGGCGCACCAGCCTCGAACAGGCGCTCAGTTTGCACCCCGACCACCTGAGCGCGTACTCGCTCATCGTCGAAGACGGTACCAAGCTCGCTCGGCAGATTCGCCGCGGCGAGATCGCTCCGACCGACGACGACCAGCAGGCCGACTTCTACGAGCTCGCTGACGAACTGCTCGCTGCTGCCGGCTACGACTGGTACGAGGTCAGCAACTGGGCCACCAGCGACGCGCACCGTTCCCGCCACAACCTTGCCTACTGGACCGGCCAGGACTGGTGGGGCGTGGGCCCTGGCGCGCATAGCCACGTCGGCGGTGTGCGTTGGTGGAACGTCAAACATCCGGCGGCCTATTCAGAGCGGATGCTTGCCGGCCTGTCCCCGGCAGCCGGTCGCGAGACGCTCGACGCGCTCACCCGCGAACTCGAGCGCATCCTCTTGCAGAGCCGCATCCGCACCGGCATCCCGGTCGCGTCGTTATCTGCGGCCGGACGCCGCGAGGTCGCCGGCCTGATCGCCGATGAGCTTGTCAACGCCAAGGCAGCCCTCGCCGGGACCATTGAACTGACCCTGCGCGGACGACTGTTGGCCGACGCTGTGGTGCGTCGGCTGAGCGACTAGGACTGAGCTGAAGAGGCTGAGCTGAAGAAGTTCAGCTAAAGAACCTGATGGTCAGCGGGTAGGAATACCCCTGGCCGCGGTTGGCCGCAAGTGCGGCGAGGATCGAGAAGATGATGCCGAGCACCCAGGCCACAGGCACAATCAGGTAACCGATGAGGATCGCCGTTAACGCGGTCCCGACCACGTAGGCGATCGTCAGGGTGATCTGAAAGTTCAGAGCCGTCGCGCTGTGCGCCCGAATAAACGGCCCTCGATCGCGCAGCACGAGATAGCCGATGAGTGCGGGAACAAAGACAAAAAGGATGCCACCGACGTGAATCAGGGTCGCCCACATCTTCTCGTCGGTAGGGCTCATGGGCGAGGGCGGAACACTCTGCGCATAGGGGTTGTGCGGCGGGGTTGATTCATATGGGTTTGAGCGCGAATCGTTCTCAGACATGTGGTCTCCCGTTCCAGCGTGGTCGATTTGGTCGCGATGAACTGGCATTGGGTTGGCCACAGCATCCAGTGCAGAAGCACTGTCTGGGTTCGGACAACGTACAAGCCAGCCTTCTTTAGACTAACCGTCCGAGATGCGTATTGTCCCGGTCTGCTCGCTACTTGATCAGGCGAATCGCGAACGGATATTGGTAGTTCTGGCCGTCCTTGGCCTTCAGAAACAACATGATCGAAAAGATGGCTCCAGCCATTCAGAGCAGCCAGGTCAGTCCGATGAGCAGGCCGCCGATTCCGAAGGTGACGATCGCAAGGATGAACGAGACGATATTAATCGCGACGTATCCAATCACGAGGGTGATCTGAAAGTTGAGCGTCTCCTTCGCCTCGGTATTGGTGAAACGGCCGCGGTCCTTGAAGACCAGCCAAATGATCAGCGACGGCAGAAAGCTCAGGATGCCGCCGAGGTGCGCCAACGAGGCCCATTGCCGGTCGTCGACTTCCGAGAGTGGGGCCGCGGCTGCCGGGGTGCCGAACGGACTGCCCGTGCCGGGCTGCTGGCCATACGGCGGCTGCCCAACATTGGGGTCACGGTAGTTGGAATCGCCGGGAGGTTGTGCCTGTGGATCGCTCATGATTGTCCCTTTCGTTGAACGCCGGGGGCGCTGGTATCAGGAATTAAACGCTCGGTTCGCGATACTGGCAATGGGTGCGCTCAGCCGGAACACGGCCGGTCGCGATAGTATTAGCAGTCAGTGAATGCGAGTGCCAACGACGTGCGGGCAAACCTGCGTTCCGGCGCGCTCACCGGTGCGACGACCCGGAGCATCCGCTCAATTGACGCTGGACCGGAAAAAGAGGAAGGCGGGCGAAATGGTTTCCGACCGTGGGCTCGATGTGTTGCGCGTCATCGTGCAGGACTACGTCGCCTCCCGCGAACCCGTCGGCTCCAAATCCATCGTTGACCGGCATTCTTTCGGCGTCTCCGCCGCGACCATTCGCAACGACATGGCCCTGCTCGAAGAAGAAGAGTTGATTGCGGCGCCACACACCTCGTCGGGGCGCATCCCGACCGACAAGGGTTACCGGGTCTTCGTCGACCACCTCGCCGACCTGCGCCCGCTGACCCCGGCCCAGCGTCAGGCCATTGAAACCTTTTTGGGTCACTCCGCCGACCTCGACGAGGTGCTCGTGCGGAGCGTGCGTCTGCTCTCGCAACTCACCCACCAAGTCGCGCTCGTGCAATACCCCTCGCTGTCCCGCGCGAAGGTTCGGCACCTCGATTTCGTGCCGCTGACCGAGACGCGCATTCTGTCGGTGCTGATCACCGATTCCGGCGGGGTCGAGCAGCGGGTCATCGACCTGCCGCGGGCACTTGACGAGCAGACGCTCGGCGAATTGCGCGTCCGACTCAACGTCACGGTCGTTGGACTCGGCATGGCCGAGGCGAGCGCCGCACTCGCCGCGAATGTCTGGCCGGGATCGTCAGCGCTGCAGCCGATCGTCGACCTGCTCACGCGCACCGTCGCCGACCAGGTCGGAGCCAACCGTCAGGAGAAGCTCGTCATGGCCGGGGCTGCAAACCTGGTGCGCACCGAAGACGACTTCTCCGGCAGCATCTATCCGGTGCTCGAAGCCATCGAAGAACAGGTCGTGCTGCTGCGCCTGTTCGGCGAGATGGAGACCGACCAGCACGGCGTTTCGGTGAGTATCGGCCGCGAGAATGCCGCCTTCGGCCTGCCGGAAGCGAGCGTGCTGACCAGCGGGTACACCGCCAACGGCAATTTGGCCCGGCTCGGTGTGCTCGGGCCGACCCGCATGGACTATTCCAACAATATGGCGGCCGTGCGCGCCGTCGCCCGGTATCTCTCGCGCCTGCTCGACGAGACCTAAGCTCTGTGCCATTTCGAACAACCATCATCAGAAAATCAAGGAGAGCCACCTTTGGCTGACCATTACGAAGCGCTTGGCGTTGACCGCGACGCGACCACCGACCAAATCAAAAAGGCCTACCGGCGCCTCGCCCGCGAACTGCACCCCGACGTGAACCCCGGCGCCGAAGCATCCGAACGGTTCAAGAGCATCACGCACGCCTACGACGTGCTGAGCGACGCCAAGCAACGCCAGAAGTACGACCAGGGCGGCGGCCAGAACGGCGGCTTCGACGGGCAGAACTTCGGTAACTTCGGCGACATCTTCGAGACCTTCTTCGGGGGTGGCGGCAGCAGCAGCCGTGGCCCGCGCTCGCGCCGCGAACGCGGCCAGGACGCCCTCATTCGAGTCGACCTCGACCTCGATGAGGTCATCTTCGGCACGCACCGCGACCTTGAGGTAGACACCGCGATCGTCTGTGAGACCTGCAAGGGCTCCTGTAGTGCCCCGGGAACGTCCCCGATCACCTGCGACATCTGCCACGGCACCGGCAGCATCCAGCGCGCCGTACGCTCCCTGCTAGGCAACGTGATGACCTCGAGCCCGTGCGGTTCCTGCCGCGGCTATGGCACTATCATCGCCACGCCGTGCATAACCTGCTCCGGTCAGGGCCGCGTTCGCGCCCGCCGCACCGTTCCGGTCGACATCCCGGCCGGCGTTGACACCGGCTTGCGCCTGCAGATGCCCGGCAGTGGCGAAGCCGGCCCGGCTGCCGGTCCCAACGGTGACCTGTACCTCGAAATGAAGGTACGCCACCACGATGTGTTCAGCCGTGACGGCGACGACCTGATGTGTTCGCTAGACGTGCCGATGACCAATGCAATTCTCGGCACCACAGTGACCGTGAAGGCACTCGACGGTGACATCGAGGTGGAAATTCGTCCCGGATCGCAGAGCTCAGAGGTGCTCACGATCAAGGACCGCGGCATCACCAAGCTGCGCGGCAGTGGCCGCGGCGACCTCAAGGTCGGCATCCACGTCCTCACCCCGACCAAACTCGACCACAAGGAACGCGAACTGATTGAGCAGTTTGCCGCCCGCTACGCGGCCCCGGCGCCGACCCTGAGCCAGTATCAGCAGGGCTTGTTCGCGAAACTGCGCGACCGGTTCCTCGGCTAACGTGGCACATTTCTACCTGCAGGAATCGCTCCGCACGATCGATAGTCGCCCGGGGCAGGTCGTGACCGTGGACGGCGCCGAGGCTCGGCACGCGGTCACGGTCAGCCGGGTTCGCCCTGGGGACCGGCTCCGCTTGGGCAATGGGGCCGGGTTGCTGCTGGAGGGAGCCGTACTGACTGCAGAGGCTGCGCAGTTAACCCTGCGCGTCGATGACGCGAGCGAAACGGCGGCTGCGACACCGCGCATCCGCTTGGTACAGGCTCTCGCCAAGGGGGACCGGGACGAACTGGCCATTCAAGCCGCCACCGAACTCGGCGTCGACGGCGTCATTCCATGGTCGGCGGCCCGCTCGATCACCAAGTGGGAAGGCGCGAAAATCGCCAAGGGCCACGAACGCTGGAGCGCCATCGTGCGCGAGGCCAGCAAACAGTCGATCCGGGCCTGGCTGCCCGAGGTAGCCCCACTATCCAGCACCAAGCAGCTGGCCGTTCTGGCCGCCACGACACGGATGCTGCTGCTTGACCCGACCGCGACCGGTCGCCTCACCGAGGTGGCTGTCCCCACCGACGACCGCGACATTCTGCTCGTCGTCGGACCCGAGGGCGGAATTTCGCCGGCCGAACTGCTGCTGCTCGAGCAGGCCGGCGCGAGAGCGGTGCGCCTCGGCGACACCGTATTGCGCACATCGACCGCGGGCCCCTCCGCCCTCGCTATCCTCAATGCAACGCTCGGCCGTTGGTAGCGCCGCTTAAGATAGATGTATGACTTCTTTCGTCGCCCAACCGACCATTTTCAGCCGCATCATCGCGCGTGAGATTCCGGCGACGATTGTCGCCGAAACCGAGCACATCATCGCCTTCCTCGACATCGCACCCAAGGCCCCGGTTCACGTTGTCGTCACCACGAAAGACCCGCAGTATCAGAACGTGGTCGAGCTCGCCGCTGGCAATCCCGCCCTGCTGGCCGAACTCGTCGCCGTCGCCGAGCAGATTGCGGCCGAACGCACCAACGGACAGTTCCGCCTGGTGTTCAACACCGGAGCGGCTGCCGGCCAGACGGTCTTCCACGTACACGCGCACGTTTTGGGCAGTCCGGAACAGTCGGAGCAGCTGGGGGAGGATTCACTTGGCGCCCTCTGATCCCCATCTGGAATTACACTTCTCCGTCGACGGTGTCGCCATGGTGCGTCTGCTCGGCCCCGAAGACCGCTACCTGAACACCATCGAGGCCGCTTACCCGAACGTCGATGTGCATGTGCGCGGCAATGACGTGACCCTCGGCGGCTCGGCCGACGACGTTGAGGCCGTATGCCGCCTGATCGAGGAGCTGCAGGTGGCCCTGCGCACCGGCCACGACCTCGGTGAGATCGAGGTAGCTACCGCAGCACGGATGCTCGCCATCGACAGTTCTATCAGCCCTTCCGCCCAGCTCGGCGGCCCGATCCTGACCGCCAGGGGCAAGAGTATCCGGGCCAAGTCTCTCGGCCAGAAAGAGTACGTCGACGCGATCGATGACAACACGATCGTGTTCGGCATCGGACCGGCCGGAACCGGCAAGACCTACCTTGCCATGGCCAAGGCGGTGCGCGCCCTGCAGAACAAGGAGGTCGAACGCATCATCCTGACCCGTCCGGCTGTGGAGGCTGGCGAACGGCTCGGATTTCTGCCCGGCACCCTCACCGACAAGATCGACCCCTACCTGCGGCCGCTCTACGATGCACTCGGTGAAATGCTTGATCCCGAACTGATCCCCAAGCTGCTTGCGGCCGGAACGATCGAGGTCGCCCCGCTCGCCTACATGCGCGGACGCACTCTTAACGCGAGCTTCGTCGTACTCGATGAAGCCCAGAATACGACGCCGGAACAGATGAAAATGTTTCTGACCCGTCTCGGTTTCGGTTCGAAGATGGTCATCACCGGCGACGTCACCCAGATCGACCTGCCGGCCGGCACGAGCGGTTTGAAGCTGGTCACCCGCGTGCTCGACGGAATCGACGACATCCACTTCGCTTATCTGACCAGCGCCGATGTCGTTCGGCACTCGCTGGTTGGTCGTATCGTCGATGCCTACACCGAGTACGACGCGCAGAAGCAGGCCCTCCGACAGGAGAGCGCCGAAGCCCGAGAATTCGCCACCCGTGGCCCCCAGCGCACCGGCAATGCGCCCGGCCGCAATCCGAAACGGAGTTCCAGTTGAGCATCGAAGTCAACAACGAGTCGGCCATCCCGGTCGATGAGGCTGCCATCTTGCGCCTGGCCGCCTTCGCGCTCGACACCATGCACGTGCACGCCGACGCCGAACTCGCGATCGTGCTCGTCGATGAAGGGGCCATGGAGCAGCTGCATGTGCAGTGGATGGACGAGCCCGGTCCCACTGATGTTTTGAGCTTTCCGATGGACGAACTGCGCCCCGGAACCGAGGAGCAGGAGACCCCGCCCGGACTGCTCGGCGATATCGTGCTCTGCCCGCAGGTCGCCAAGGAGCAGGCCGAAACCGCCGGCCACAGCACTCTCGATGAGCTGCTGTTGCTCACCACCCACGGCGTACTGCATCTACTCGGCTTTGACCACGCCGAACCGGACGAAGAGAAGGAAATGTTCGGCATTCAGCGCGATATCCTCATCGGCTTCGCCATGCAGGAACGACAACGCCCCTGATGCACATTGTGTGGTTCATTTATGCGGCCGTCGTTCTGGTCGTTTTTGCTGGTCTGATGGCCGCCGTCGACGCCGCGATCACCACCCAATCGCGGGCTGATATCGCCAGCCTGGTGCCGAATCATCGCGCCAAACGGTCACTCCGCGCGATCGCTGAAGACACCGGCGCGCACCTGAACGCGATCAACTTCATTCGCATTACTGCGGAAACCACGGCGGCCGTACTGGTGACCCTCGTTTTTGCGACCACGATCGAGGCATTGTGGCTCGCGCTGCTGCTGTCGGCGCTGATCATGACCTCGGTTTCGTTTGTGCTGGTCGGTGCCAGTCCGCGCAGCGTCGGGCGGGCGCATCCGGTCGCCCTACTGACAGCCACCGCGCTGCTCGTGCATGTTGTGCGCGTTCTGCTCGGACCGATCGCGAACGCTCTGGTCGCCCTCGGCAACCGCGTCACCCCCGGGCGCACCAAACTCGCCACCTTCACCTCCGAAGATCAGTTGCTCAGCATGGTCGACGAGGCCACCGAACTCGACGTGATCGAGGAAGACGACCGCGAGCTCATCCACTCGATTTTTGAGTTCAGCGACACGGTCGTGCGCGAGGTCATGATTCCCCGCACCGACATGATCACCATCGACGCTGACGCGAGCATTGACGCGGCTATGGGCCTGTTCCTGAGCAGCGGTACCTCGCGCTTACCCGTTCGGGGCGGCGAGGTCGACGACGTCGCTGGCATCCTCTACCTGCGCGACGTCGCTCGGCTGGTCTTTGAACGCCCGATCAATGGCCTGCAACTGACGGTCGCCGAACTCGCGCGTCCGGCCGTGTTCGTGCCCGAATCCAAGAAAGCCGACGATATGCTGCGGCAGATGCAGCTTGAGTCTAACCACCTGGCCATGGTCGTTGACGAGTACGGCGGCATCGCCGGACTGGTCACCCTCGAGGATCTGATCGAGGAGCTCGTCGGTGATATCTCCGATGAGTACGACCGCGACGTGGTCGAGTTCGAAGACCTCGGCGATGGGCATTTTCGGGTCAGTGCCCGACTGCCGGTCGACGAACTCGGCGAACTCTTTGACCTCGAGCTCGACGACGATGATGTCGACTCGGTCGGTGGCCTTCTGGCTAAGGCGCTGGGGCGACTGCCGGTCGCCGGGTCAGTCGCCTCGGTGAGCGGGTTGAACCTCACCGCCGAACGCACCGAAGGTCGTCGTAAGCGCATCAGCACCGTGCTGGTGGAGCGAGACGAAGCTCTGATTGATGCGCAGACCGCATTTCTTACGGGAATGAATCGCAGCACAGTGTCTGATGATGAAGGAGAACGGTTATGACCGCAGAAACACAGGCGCACCCCGCCGATTACCGAGCGGGATTCGTCTCCTTCGTCGGACGCCCCAACGTGGGAAAATCCACCCTGACGAACGCACTCGTGGGAGAGAAGGTCGCGATCACCTCGTCAAAACCGCAGACCACCCGCCGCGCCATCCGTGGCATCGTGCACCAGAAGAACGGCCAGCTCATTCTGGTCGACACCCCCGGCATTCACCGCCCGCGCACCCTCCTCGGTGAGCGACTCAACAGCCTTGTCACCGCCACCCTGGCCGGCGTCGACGTGATCGGCTTGTGCATCCCGGCCAACGAGCCGATCGGCCCGGGAGACAAGTTCATCAACGAGCAATTGGATGCCTTCCCGCGGGCCAAAAAGGTCGCCATCGTCACCAAAATTGATGCGTCCTCCAAGACCAACGTCGCCAATCAGCTGCTCGCCGTCTCTCAGCTGCGGGACTGGGAAGCGATTGTTCCGATCTCCTCGACCAGCCGCATCCAGCTCGACACCCTGGCAACGCAACTCCTGCTCTTGCTGCCGCATGCCGATGCCCCGCTCTACCCCGCTGACACCGTCACCGACGAGACCCTCGAGTCGCGCATCTCGGAGTTCATTCGCGAGGCAGCCCTCGAGGGCGTCACCGACGAACTGCCGCACTCGATCGCTGTGACCATCGACGACATCATCGAGCGTGATGACCAAGAACTGGTTGAGATTTACGCCAACCTGTTCGTCGAACGGGATAGCCAGAAGGGCATCATCATCGGCAAGTCGGGCAGCCGACTGAAGGATGTCGGTACCCGCGCGCGCAAACAGATTGAACCGCTCGTCGGTAAGCGGGTCTTTCTCTCGCTGCGGGTGAAGATCGCCAAGGAATGGCAGCGCGACCCGAAGCAGCTCGGTCGGCTCGGCTTCTAGCCCGCCGAGCAGGCAGTTCGGGTCCCGTCCGAAAACCGCCATGGATCGGTAAGACTCACCAGCACTAAATGTTTAGCGCCCGCCCCGAAACGGGTGGCCGCTAAGGTAACCGTCGTAGCGGCTACCCATATCGGGCACACTCACGCCCGCCGGCCTGAAACCGGCAGGAACGGCCCGAGTGCCGCCCGCACTCACCCGCTGAAGGCCTGGACGCAGGAATCATCCTCGGCCGTTTGGCCGGTGAGTCCATCCAGAGCCTGAACGGTTGGCTCGGGGGTGGGGAGCGCAGTTTCGCCTGGCGCCGACGTTGACGTTTCGACCGGCATAGGGAGATTCGTCGTCGGGGCCGGCGTGGGTGTTGTACCGGCGAGAGCGAAGGGCTCGTCGGCTGCGAGTTTGGCGAACATCTCCTCGGCCACAGCGTCGAGCGGTACCACCTTGCCCGGAAAGTCAGAGTCCTCGGTCGTGCCCGGATATTGTACGAACAGCAGTCGATCCAGGTCGATGTCGTTGAGCGCCAGAGCCATCGAGACCATAGTGTCGATGTTGGCCAGCGACGTCGATAGTGCAATGTTGCTCGCCGCAGCGTCGGCCAGGTTGATCAAGGTCGGGATGCTCGTGAGCGTGCCATTGCCCTGAACCGTGCGCATGAGTGAGGCCATGTAAATCTGCTGCGAGGAGATTCTCGCCAGGTCGCTGCGATCGCCCACGCCTTTGCGGCTGCGCAGAAACGCCAGTGCGGTGTCCCCGGCGACGATACTCGTGCCGGCGGGCAGATTGAGGCCCGCAGCGGGGTCTTTGATGGCCGCATCCAGGCAGATCGGAACTCCACCGATGGCGTCGCTCAGCTGCACGGCCCCATCAAACGAGATGAGTCCGGCATAGGGGATGATCAGTCCCGTCAGTTCGGATATGGTCTTGACCACGCAGGGCAGCCCGCCACGCGACATGGCCTCATTGACGGGGCGTGCGGCCATCGCAGAAAACTCGTCCCCGTTTTTTGTATCCGTGCACGTGGGATGCGGCACGATGAGATCGCGAGGGATACTCACGACGACCGCATTGCTGTGGTCGGCAGAAACGTGCACGAGAATGTTCACATCGTTGAGGGTGGCGTCACGTTTTCCGTACGCCGCGCTTTGCGTTGCATCGTTGTCGATGCCGACCAAAAGAATATTGAAGCCGTTTTCGTAGCTTTCGAACTGTGACTCTGCGGCTGACGTGTCGCCATCGGTGATGTCGATGGCGTTGTCGTCGACCTTCTGGTGCAGGCTCCAGACCGCAATAGCCGCCACGGATGATGCGCTGATCACGGCAACAGCCAGCACCGCCGCCACCGCTTTGAGTGCCCTCGCATAGGGATTCGATCGCTTCAATCGCCCGTGGCGCGCGATTCCGACCATCCGTTTGCTGTGCCTGTTCGCGTCAACCACAAAGCCTCGTCCCCTTGCGCCCGATCACTGATCGAACCTTCTATCAACGTCACGACCCCATCATGCCCCTCGGCGTCGCCCTGGTACCTCCCGAGGCTATCGCCTTCGTCAGCGACCGCGGTGGTCACCAAAACGCGTTGGCGCGATTCAGCCGCCAAAATCGGGCAAGTCGTGAACGAGGTTCCCGCGTCACGCTTCGTACTCGTTCAAAGCGACCTCAGTTTCCGGACTCGGCTAGGAGCATCCGCGCGCCGACGCCTCCGCCGCCACGTGGGCGCAACGGTGCCAAACGGTGCTAGCCTAAAAATGTGTTGAACGGTGCGCTCCTCCTTAGCTGCCGCGACGGGTCCTAATCTAAAGGCCTCCCTCGTCGCGGCGTTCGTCGTTGGCTGTGCGACACCCACGAGGAAACAGGATCATGAAGAACAATCAGACCGCATCCACCCTGCCGATTCATCGCTACCGCCCGTACCACGAGCAGTTCGCCGTTGCGCTACCCGACCGTACCTGGCCGAGTAAGCACATCACGGTTGCACCGCGTTGGTGCGCGGTCGACCTGCGGGACGGCAACCAGTCGCTTATCGACCCGATGAGTCCCGAGCGCAAGCGCATCATGTTCGACCTGCTCGTGCGTATGGGCTACAAGGAAATCGAGGTGGGCTTTCCTTCGGCGAGCCAGACCGACTTCGACTTCGTACGCAGCCTCATCGACGAGAACGCCATCCCCGACGACGTAACGATTCAGGTGCTGACCCAGGCTCGTGAACATTTAATCAAGCGCACCTACGAGTCGATCGCCGGCGCCAAGCAGGTCATCGTGCACTTCTATAACTCCACGAGCATTTTGCAGCGCGAGGTGGTGTTTCGCGAGCAGAAGCAGGGCATCGTCGATCTGGCCCTGTTTGGCGCCCGCCTGTGCAAGCAGATGGAATCGACCATTCCCGGCACGACCATCTATTACGAGTACTCGCCCGAGAGCTTCACCGGCACCGAACTCGACTTCGCTGTCGACATCTCCAACCAGGTCATTGAGATTTTGCAGCCGACCCCGGAGCGCAAGGTCATCATCAACCTGCCGGCGACAGTCGAGATGGCCACGCCCAATGTGTATGCCGATTCCATTGAGTGGATGAGCCGTCACCTGAACCAGCGCGAGAACGTGTTGATCTCGCTCCACCCGCACAACGACCGCGGTACTGCGATTGCCGCCGCCGAACTCGGCTACCTGGCCGGTGCCGACCGCATCGAAGGCTGCCTGTTTGGAAACGGTGAGCGCACCGGAAATGTCGACCTGGTTGCCCTTGGCATCAATCTGTTTACCCAGGGCATCGACCCGCAGATCGACTTCAGCAACATCGACGAGATCAAGCGCACCGCTGAATACTGCAACCAGCTGCCGGTACCGGAGCGCAACCCATGGGCGGGCGACCTCGTCTTCACCGCCTTCAGCGGTTCGCACCAGGACGCCATCAAAAAGGGTTTCGAAGCCATGGATGCCGATGCCGCCAAGCAGGGCTGCACCGTCAACGACCTGGTCTGGGCCGTTCCGTACCTGCCGATCGACCCCAAGGACCTTGGTCGCAGCTACGAGGCCGTGATTCGGGTCAACTCGCAGTCCGGCAAGGGCGGCGTCGCCTACCTACTCAAAACGGACCACGCCCTCGACCTGCCGCGCAGGCTGCAGATCGAGTTTTCCGGCGTCGTGCAGGCCAAAACGGATGCCGAGGGTGGCGAGGTCACGAGCGAGCAGATCTGGGACATCTTCAACGACGAGTACCTGCCGGCCACGGTCAAGAACCCCGAAGCACAGTGGGGCCGGTTTGAACTGCACTCCACCCGCACCTCAAGCGACCTGTCCGGCACCGTCGACCTTGCCGTCGTACTTCGTGACGGCGACACAGCGGCTCCGGCCACCGGCTCCGGCAACGGCCCGATCAACGCGTTCCTCGGCGTCATGGCCGAGCGCGGAATCGCGATTACGCTCTACGACTACGTCGAACACGCACTCTCGGCCGGCGGCGATGCTCAGGCAGCCGCCTATGTCGAGCTCGACGTGAACGGCAAGCGCTACTGGGGTGTCGGCATCGATGCGGACATCTCCACCGCGTCGCTCAAGTCGGTCGTCTCCGCCGTCAACCGCGGCATTCGCGCGGAGGTCGGCAACCGGGAGTTGTCCGCCGTCTAAGCAGACAGCATCCGCTCTAGCGCAACACACGAAAGCCCAGACTCTGCAGTCTGGGCTTTCGTTGCACCATCCGGGTGCGGTTGTGAGCCTGGCCCTGTACCGGGGACTAAGCCAGGGCTGGCAGGTATTCTGATCGGTCCGGTGTACGGGTGCCGAGAAGGACGCGACAATCGTTGATCGCATGGTCTAGCAGGGTATACAGCCGGGCGTCCGGGTCGGAAATGCACGCTTCGCCGATGCCCTGCACGGCGACACGAATGATCGTGTCGGCGGTGCGCGGGGTGAACTTCGTGTGCGACCAGGGGTGCATGCTGCCAATGAAATCACGCGCCCATCGTTCGGCATCGGGAGCCTGATCAAGAGCGACCCGAATGCTGGCACGCAGCTGTTCGGCCAGCGGCAGATCTGACAATTGTAGATTCAGAACAGATGCGTTGCGTTCACAGGTGAGAATGCCCACCGTCAGCGCGCGCTGACGTTCCAGGCTCGCCACCGGAAGCGCTTCGCACCCGGCGCGCAGGGCGACCACGATTTCGACCCGCTTGTCGGGTCCGGTCAGGCCGATCACCGATGGAATCAGCAGCGCCAGCCGCGAGCGCGCCGTGTCGGAACTGCAGTCGTTGACCATTCGGGCGAGCGAGGCGAGCACCGGATGGGTGCACGCGGGGTGGTCGCTCCACGACTCGCCAGCGAGATAAGAGGCGAATTCCATGAAGCAGCCGCCGCTCTTGGGCGTGCGGTGTTTGCCACGTGACAGCACGGGCATAATATCGGGCAGGCTGCCCTGGACTGGCTTCATGAAAAACCTCCATACCACGGGGACTACGTCTTCTAAGTTTCCCCCCGTCTGCCCGGAAAAACCAGTGTCTGATGCGAGTCGTGACAAATTTTCAGCGACCGGAGCCAGCCGTTTGGCCGGTACTCGAGCCGTGACCGAAGTCTGCGCGACGGAGTGGGATAATTACCTGTGCCTGTCTACCGAGATGAAGCCGTCGTACTGCGCACCCACAAGCTGGGTGAAGCCGACCGAATCGTCACCATGCTCACTCGAGCGCACGGCAAGGTGCGCGCCGTGGCCAAGGGCGTTCGACGCACCGGCTCCAAATTCGGCGCCCGGCTGGAGCCGTTCATGGTCGCTGACGTACAGCTCTACGAGGGGCGCAGCCTCGACATCATCACCCAGGCGGAGTCCCTCGGCTCCTACGGCGCCCTGATCACGGCCGACTACGGAAGCTACACCGCGGCGAGTGTGATGGTCGAGACTGCCGACAAACTCACCGAATCGGAAGGATCACTGCAGCAATACCTGCTGCTCGTCGGCGCGCTGCGATCGCTGTCCCGGCAGGAGCACGGTTCCCACCTCACCCTCAACTCCTATCTACTACGGGCCGTGTCGATGGCCGGCTGGGCGCCGAGCTTTCAGGACTGCGCCCGCTGCGGCGCCACGCAGTCAAGCGATGGCGGGCAACACTCGGCCATGGTCGTGCAGCTCGGCGGCATCGTCTGCGACTCCTGCGCCCCACCCGGATCGCCGCGGCTCGACGCAGCGACGATCGGCCTGCTGAGCGCCTTGCTCACCGGCGACTGGGAACGCGCCGCCGCGAGCCCAGACCGCACCCAAAACCAAGCCGCCGGAGTCGTCGCCGCCTACACCCAGTGGCACCTGGGCCGCGGGCTTCGCTCGCTGGAACACGTCGCCCGATGATGGCCAGTCTGTTCGGCCACAAACCGTTCACCCGCAAAGACGCCGTCGCGTACAAACCGCTCGACTGGACCGGCTTCTACCCGCCCGACCTGCCCCGCAAGGTCGTACCCGAGCACGTCGCCGTCGTCATGGACGGCAACGGCCGCTGGGCAAACGGCCAGGGCCTCACCCGGGTCGAGGGCCACAAGGCCGGCGAGGCCGCCCTGCTCGACGTCGTCGCCGGCGCCATCCAGATCGGCGTCAAGCATCTCAGCGTCTACGCCTTCTCCACCGAGAACTGGAAGCGTTCGCCCGATGAGGTGCGTTTTCTGATGGGCTTCAATCGGGACGTACTACACCGCCGCCGTGATCAGCTCAATGAGTGGGGCGTGCGCGTCAGGTGGGCCGGGCGCAAACCGAAGCTGTGGGCATCCGTTATCAACGAACTGCAATTTGCCGAGAAACTCACAGCGGGCAATGACGTGCTCACCCTCACGATGTGCGTGAACTATGGCGGGCGCACCGAGATAGCGGATGCCGTGCGCGCGCTGGCCGAGGATGTTGCCGCCGGAAGGCTGCAGCCGTCCGGCATCACCGAGAAGGCTATCGCCAAGCAGCTGTACGTGCCCGAGCTGCCCGACGTCGACCTGTTCGTGCGCAGCTCTGGGGAGCAGCGCACCAGCAACTTCATGCTCTGGCAGAGTGCCTATGCCGAAATGGTTTTTCTCGATACCCTGTGGCCGGACTTTACCCGCGTCGACCTGTGGCACGCGGTTGAGCTCTATGCAGCCCGCAACCGTCGTTATGGCGGAGCGGTCGACACCCCAACTGCCTGAATGTTTCAGTTGGGAATACATCGGCCCGGCGCCCCGTTGACCAGAGTGTGACTGACACAATTCTTACTGAAGCGACCGCGTCCATGAGCACCGACACCATCAAGGTGGACATTTGGTCTGATGTGCAATGTCCCTGGTGCTATATCGGCAAACGCAAGTTTGAGACCGGTGTCGCCCAGTTCGACGGCACCGTCGAGGTCGAATATCACAGCTTTGAACTGTCGCCTGATACGCCGGTCGATTATGCCGGCACCCCTGTGCAGTATCTCAGCGAAAAGAAGGGCATGCCCCTCGCCGAGGTCGAGCAGATGCTTGAGCGCGTCACCGGTATCGCCGAAAGTGTCGGCCTGCACTACGACTACGACGCCGTGCACCAGACCAATACGGTCATTTCGCACGAGCTGCTGCACTACGCCAAAGCGCACGGCCGTCAGCTCGATATGAAGGAGCGCCTACTCAAGGCCTACTTCATCGACGGTCGCCATGTCGGCCGGATCGAAGACCTCGCCGATCTCGCCGCCGAGATCGGACTCGACCGAGCCGACGTCGTGCGGTCGCTCACCGCCCACGAGCACCTCGCCGCGGTCAAGGCCGACGTGGCACAGGCCGGCGCCTACGGTATCCAGGGGGTTCCGTTCTTCGTGATCGACGGCCGCTACGGCATTTCCGGCGCGCAGGATCCGACGGCGTTCACTCAGGCGCTCGACCAAGCCCGCGCCGACCGTTCGGTCAACGCTCTGGCCGACGAAGCCTCCGCGTAACGGCGACACCCAGCGAACTCGCGTAGCCTGACGGGTAAGCAACCAGCTGTACCCGCAGACTTCACCGTTTCACCCAATTGATACAGGAGATAACTTATGACCGACACCGCCACCACGACGCCGCCCGTCTTCACCGACGCGGCCGGCCGTCCCACCATAGAACTCCTGGGCGCACCCGCCGCAACCGACGAGGCGGCTGGGTCCTGCTGCGGTGGCGGCTGCTGCAGCTGATCTGAACCCCTTCATTGCTGTGCGCAGCTGCCGAACGCCCCATTTGCCGGGCCCGGCAGCTGCGTTTCTGCGTGCGCTGGGCATCCGGTCTGCAGAGGATTCGGAGCACCACGCGCTTTCTGGGAGAATTGGTCCACCATGACTTCACCTACTTCTGCCGTCGACCAGCGGGCGCCGATCGTCCAGCTGGCAGTCGGTCCGCTCAGTATCGGCCCGCTCACGCTTGATGTGCCCGTGGTGCTCGCCCCGATGGCTGGCATCACCAATACCGCGTTTCGCCGGCTGTGCCGCGAATACGGTGCCGGACTGTTCGTGAGCGAGATGATCACTTCCCGAGCGCTCGTCGAACGCAACACCGAGACCATGCGGTTGATCACCCATCATGAAAGTGAAACCACCCGTTCCATTCAGCTCTACGGCGTTGACCCGAAAACGGTGTCAGAGGCCGTGACCATGCTCGTCGCTGAGGACCGCGCCGATCACATCGACCTCAACTTCGGCTGCCCAGTTCCCAAGGTCACCCGCAAGGGCGGGGGAGCTGCCCTGCCGTGGAAGATCGGCCTGTTCCGTCAGATCGTCGAGGCGGCCGTCACCGCGGCCGGCCCAATACCGCTGACCGTGAAGATGCGCAAGGGCATCGACGCCGACCACCTCACCTACCTTGAGGCCGGAAAGGCCGCTGCCGGAGCCGGCGTTGCCTCCATCGCCCTGCACGGCCGAACGGCCGCCGAGTTCTACTCCGGCCACGCCGACTGGTCGGCCATCGAGAAGCTCAAGAACGCCATCAGTGACGTACCGGTGCTCGGCAACGGCGACATCTGGTCGGCCGACGATGCTCTGCGCATGGTCAGTGAGACCGGATGCGACGGCGTCGTCGTCGGGCGTGGCTGCCTCGGCCGCCCGTGGCTCTTTGGCGACCTCGACGCTGCATTTCGTGGGCAGGAACTCAAGGCCGAACCGGGCCTGGGCCAGGTCATCAACGCATTCCGCCGCCACGCCGAACTGCTCACCGAATACTTTGACAGCGAAGACCGGGCTTGCCGCGACATTCGCAAGCACGTCGCTTGGTACTTCAAGGGCTACCCGGTCGGCGGCGACCTGCGCGCGAGCCTCGCCATGGTGCAGTCTCTCGCCCAACTCGACGACCTGCTCGGCACCCTCGACTCCTCGCTGCCCTACCCAGGCGCGGACGTTGAAGGACCGCGCGGCCGGGCGGGAACACCGAAGAAACCATCGCTGCCCGAGCACTGGCTCGAGTCGCAGGATCTCGTCGGTGAGCAACGACTGAATTTGACCGAGGGCGAAGGGGACACCAGCGGTGGCTAACAAAACCGGGTACAGCGAAACCGATGAGGCCCGCTGGTTTCCCGAAGAGCACTATTCGCGGCGCAGCGATTTTGCCCGCGACCGCGCCCGCCTGCTGCACTCAAGCGCCCTGCGCCGCCTCGCGGCCAAGACTCAGGTGCTCAGTCCCACGGCGGGGCTCGACTTTGCCCGCAACCGACTAACCCATTCGCTCGAGGTCGCCCAGGTCGGGCGAGAGATCGCGTCACGCCTCAACGTAGACCCCGACATCGTCGATACCGCCTGTCTTGCGCACGATATCGGGCATCCTCCCTTTGGGCACAACGGCGAGAAAGCGCTCAGCCTATGGTCGGAAGACATCGGCGGCTTTGAGGGTAACGCGCAGACCCTGCGTTTGCTCACCCGGCTCGAGCCGAAGGTGTTTGGGCCTGATGGGCGAAGCTACGGCCTCAACCTGACCCGGGCGAGCCTCGATGCAAGCTGCAAGTATCCCTGGCCAGAAGGATCCTCGGTCTATGACCCGAGCGGCCGGGCCAAGTTCGGGTTCTACCAGGACGACATGTCCGCGTTCGAGTGGCTGCGTACGGGTGCGCCCGACCGGCAACTCTGCATCGAAGCCCAGGTGATGGACCTCTCCGACGACATCGCGTACAGCGTGCACGACTTCGAAGACGCCATCGTCAACGGCTACGTCGATGTGGCAGCGCTGAGCAGCCGTGCAGATCACGACGAACTCCTCGCCACCATGTCGGAATGGATCGGCGACGAGACCAGCGCCGAGGACCTGGCGACCGCGTTCAACCGGCTCGACTCCCTCGATGTCTGGATGGACTCCTGGACCGCGGGGCGGCGCGACCAGGGTCACCTGAAAAACCTTACGAGCCAGCTCATCGGCCGGTTCAGCAGTGCCGCCGTGCACGCCACCAAAGAGTCCCACCCCGACGCGAACATGCTGCGGTTCGGGGCAAATGTGATCGTGCCGCGCGAGATCCAGGCCGAAATTGCGGTGCTCAAAGGCATCGTCGCGGCGTTCGTCATGACCCGCAACACCCGCAAACCCATCTACGTGCAGCAGCGCCAGGTACTCACCTTGCTCGCCCAAACCCTGCACCAGTCCGGTGATGAACACCTCGACCCCGGCTTTCGCGAAGACTGGCAGGCCGCCGCCGACGATGCCTCCCGCAAGCGAGTCATCGTTGACCAGGTCGCGAGCCTCACCGACCAGTCCGCCCTGGCCTGGTACGAGCGCCTGGTACAGGGCTAGCACCCGCCTCCTCTCGACTCCCTTGCTGGTCGGGGCCCAGGCCCACGTTCAGATCCTGGGACCAGACACGAAGTCCCGCGTAACGCCGTAGGTCCCGCGCGGTGCGCTCGGCTGGCGCCGCGCTGGTGCCAGAACGCGCGGGCACTGGCGCATGTTCCACCATCGGCTTCGCGACGTATGTTTCGTCTTGGGCGAATCCGAGGATTCAGATTGCTCCAACTCTCGAAGACACATGACTGTACTGCAAGCGGCGCGAACCACCACAGGATACCCACGCAGTCAGCTGTGGCTCGATAAGCTAAACGGATGGCTACCCGCATAAATCCGAGCATCCTCGCCGCCGATTTCGCCAATTTCGAGAGGGAACTGGGCCGTATCCGCTCTGCCGACCTCGTTCACGTCGACATCATGGACAACCACTTCGTGCCGAACCTCACCTTCGGGCTGGGCATGGTCGAGCGGCTCCAGCAGGTGTCGCCGCTGCCGCTGGACATCCACTTGATGATCGACGACCCCGAACGGTGGGCGCCTGGCTACGCCGAGGCCGGTGCCTACTCGGTCACCTTTCACGCCGAGGCGACGACCGAGCCCGTCGCTCTGGCCCGTCGCCTGCGGCAGATCGGCGTGCGCGCTGGCATCGCCCTGAAACCGGGCACCGATGTCGCGCCGTATCTCGAACTGCTCCCCGAATTCGACCAGGTGCTCGTGATGACCGTTGAGCCCGGTTTTGGCGGGCAGAGCTTCATGGAAGAGACCATGCCGAAGCTATCCCAGCTCCGATCACAGGTGCAGAAGATCGGCCTCGACGTTTGGCTGCAGGTCGACGGTGGCATCACCGCGCAGACCATCGAGATCGCAGCCAGAGCCGGTGCCGACACCTTCGTGGCCGGATCCAGTGTGTTCGGGGCCGAGAATCCGGCCGCCCAGATCGGTCTGTTGCGGGAGCGCGCGGCGAGTCACCGTCACGGGCGGGTAACCTAGAGTCGTGAAAACTTTCGATGACCTGTTCGTAGAACTCAGCGACAAGGCCCGCAACCGCCCGGAAGGCTCCGGTACCGTTCGTGAACTCGATGCCGGCGTGCATGCCATTGGCAAGAAGATCGTCGAAGAAGCGGCCGAAGTCTGGATGGCCGCCGAGTTTCAGAGCGATGATGAAACCTCTGCCGAAATCTCTCAGCTGCTCTATCACCTGCAGGTTATGATGATCGCTAAAGGCCTCTCTCCAGCCGATATTTACCGACATTTGTGACCGCGCCAGCGCCTGTGCTGGCCCGAAATCATTGACTAGTCGCGTGATCTAAAACCGAGAGAATATCCCCATGCTGAGAATTGCCGTGCCCAACAAGGGCTCGTTGTCTGAAACCGCCGCGCAGATGCTCGCCGAGGCCGGCTATGCCGGTCGTCGCGACCCGCGCGACCTCGTCACCGCCGACCCGCGCAACGGGGTCGAATTCTTTTACCTGCGTCCGCGTGACATCGCCACCTACGTCGGCTCCGGTGCCCTCGACGTTGGAATCACCGGTCGTGACCTGCTGCTGGACTCTCACTCCAAGGCGCGGGAAATCGCCAGCCTCGACTTCGGCGACTCCACCTTTCGCTTCGCCGGACCGGCCGGGCGCTTCACCGAGCTGAAAGATCTCGACGGTTTACGGATCGCCACGAGCTATCCCGGTCTGGTCGAACGCTTTCTCGCCACCCACTCGGTGACCGTCGATCTGGTCGAACTCGATGGGGCCGTTGAATCAGCGGTTCAGCTCGGGGTAGCGGATGCCGTTGCCGACGTTGTCTCCACCGGCACCACACTGCGCAAGGCCGGCCTCGAAATCTTTGGACCGGTCATCCTCGAATCCACCGCCGTACTGATCAGCTCCACCAACGACAAGGCCGGAATCGCGACACTGCTACGCCGCCTGCAGGGCGTTCTCGTGGCCCGCCAATATGTGCTGCTCGACTACGACATTCCGGTCGCGCTGCTCGACACGGCCGCCGCGCTCGCGCCCGGCATCGAATCGCCGACCGTCTCCTCGCTACACGACCCCGAGTGGGCCGCAGTGCGGGTCATGATCGCCCGACTGGACATGAACAACGTGATGGATGCGCTCTACGCCATCGGGGCCAGAGCCATTTTGGTCACCACCATTCACAACGCCCGTCTCTAGGTACACGGAAGAGGACAACCAGCGATGAGCCTGAGTGTGCGCGTCATTCCCTGCCTCGACGTGGCCAACGGTCGTGTCGTCAAAGGGGTCAAGTTTCAGAACCTGCGCGACGCCGGCGATCCGGTCGAACTCGCGCGCCGCTATTACGAGCAGGGCGCAGACGAGTTGACCTTTCTCGACGTCACGGCGACCGTCGATAACCGTTCGACGACCTATGACGTGGTGAGCGCGACCGCCGAGCAGGTGTTCATTCCGCTCACTGTCGGCGGTGGTATTCGCAGTGTCGAAGACGTCTCGCGGCTGCAGGCGAGCGGTGCCGACAAGGTCGGACTGAACAGCGCCGCCATCGCCCGCCCGGCGCTAATCGCCGAGATCGCCGATCGGTTCGGCGCCCAGGTGATTGTGCTCAGCCTCGATGTGAAGCGATCCGCTCGCACAGAGAGCGGCTTCGTTGTCACGACCCACGGCGGCCGCACCGAAACCGATCTGGATGCTGTGGCCTGGGCCCGGCAGGCGATCGAGCTCGGCGCCGGGGAGCTTCTGGTGAATTCCATCGACGCCGACGGAACCAAGGCCGGCTTCGATATCGACCTCATCGGCCTCATGCGTGCGAACAGTCGGGTTCCGGTGATCGCTTCTGGCGGGGCGGGACGCGCCTCAGACTTTCCGCCGGCGATTCGAGCCGGTGCGGATGCCGTGCTCGCGGCATCCGTTTTTCACAACCGACAATTGACCATCGGCGATGTTAAGCGAGAACTCGCCGCCGAGGGAATGGTGGTGCGCTGATGAACGATATACTAACCGATCAGCTTGACGCCGCGGTGTTCAACGACGCCGGGCTGCTGCCCGCGGTTATTCAACAGTGGGACACTCATGAGGTGCTCATGCTCGGATGGATGAACCGGGAAGCGCTGCGCCGCACCCTTACCGAGGGGCGCGTCACGTTCTGGTCGCGCAGCCGCCAGGAATTCTGGCGCAAAGGCGATACCTCCGGCCACGCTCAATACGTTCACTCCGCTGCCTTCGATTGCGACAACGACACCTTGCTGGTTCAAATCGACCAGGTCGGAGCCGCCTGCCATACCGGCAGCCACACCTGCTTCGACGGGCGCGACCTCGGCGCGATCACCATGGAAAGGCCCACGGAATGAGCGGTAGCAGCCCCTCAGGATCCCGCACCGCGGGCTCGACTGCCCGCGTCCAGTTCGATGCGCTGATCGGCGAGCACCGGGTCATCCCGGTCATCCGTGAACTCTTCGCCGATGGCGAGACCCCGGTGGGCATCTACCGCAAGCTCGCCAATGGGCTGCCCGGCAGCTTTCTGCTCGAGTCCGCCGAACAGGGCGGCATCTGGTCGCGATTCTCCTTCGTCGGTGTCTCCTCGTTCGGAGTGCTCACCCAACAGGGCGACGACACCCGGTGGATCGACTATGGGCTCTCCGCCGAGCGCGCGCTCGGGTCTGCGGCCTCCCTCGGCCCGCTCGCGGCGCTGGCGTACCTGTTCGACCGCTGGCAGACGCCGCGGCTGCCCGAACACCCGCCACTGACCGGCGGGCTGGTCGGCTTCATCGGCTGGGAGGCGATTCGTCAGATCGAACGCCTGCCGCACCAGCCGCCCGCCGACTACGACGTTCCCGGCCAGTCCTTCAGCTTCGTCGCCGACCTGGTCGTGCTCGACCACAAATACGGCACCGTGCAGCTCATCGCCAACGTGCTGAACGACGGCACCGACACGCCCGACAAACTCTGGGCTGCCGCGACTGAGCGCCTCGATTCGCTGCAGAGCCGACTCGCCGCGCCCAGCGAGGCGTGGCTGGCCGAGGTCGACCTGCAAGCGCCGAGCGCACCCACCAACCGCACCACCCGCGACGATTTTCTGTCGGCTGTCAACATCGGCAAGCAGCACATCGTCGACGGAGACGTGTTTCAGGTGGTTATCTCGCAGCGCTTCGACCAGGTCTGCACCGCGCACCCGATCGACGTCTACCGGGTGCTGCGCAGCCTCAACCCCAGCCCGTACATGTATCTGCTCAGCCTCGAAACCCCGAGCGGCGATCCATACTGGATCGTCGGATCCTCACCGGAAGCGCTGGTCAAGGTGCAAGACCAACGCGTTTTCACCCACCCGATCGCCGGTTCCAAACCGCGGGGCACAACACCGGATGCCGACGCCGACTATGCGATCGAGCTCGCCGAAGACCCCAAGGAACGTGCCGAACACCTCATGCTCGTCGACCTCGCCCGCAACGACCTGCTCAAGGTATGCACGGCCGGCTCGGTCGAGGTGACCGAGTTCATGCGCATCGAACGATTCAGCCACATCATGCACCTCGTCTCCTCGGTCGAGGGCAACCTGGTTCCTGGCAAGACCGCGATCGATGTCTTCCGGGCCACCTTCCCTGCCGGTACGCTCTCTGGTGCGCCGAAACCGCGGGCGCTCGAGATCATCGACGCTCTCGAACCGGCCCAGCGCGGTGTGTACGGGGGCGTGGTCGGCTATTTCGGTTTCGCCGGCGATGCCGACCTCGCCATCGCCATCCGCACCGCCACGATCAAGGACGGCATCGCGCGGGTGCAGGCCGGCGGCGGCGTCGTCACCGACTCCGACCCCGCGTCCGAGTACCAGGAGTCGCAGAACAAGGCGGCAGCCCCGCTGCGAGCAGTCGCCGTCGCCAACGTCATGCGCAGGGTGTACTAGTGATAGAACGAATGTCCGCGCGTCGCCTGAAACTCATCCTCATCTTCGCCGTTTTGGGCGCGAGTTCGCTCGCCCTGTTGGCCTGGACTCAGGTATGGGTGCAGGCCGAAGTCGGACTCCCCGACGCCGGCACTCAGGTCTTGCAGATCGACGGAACCATTGCCGCGCCGGCGCTGACCGCCCTCGCGCTGTCCGGATTCGCCCTCGCTGCGGCACTCACCATCGCCGGTCGGCTCATTCGCATCGTGCTCGGCGCGCTCGAGGTACTCCTCGGGTTCTCGGTGTTTCTCGCCGCGTTCCTAGCGGTGCAAGACCCCGCCGATGCCAGCGCCGCAGCGGTGACCGCCGCTACGGGAATAGCCGGCCACGAATCGATTCAGCTGAGCGTGCTCGGGACGGTCGTCACTCCGTGGCCGTACGTGGCGATGAGCGCTGCAATCGTCATGGCGGGTGTTGGTGTGGCCGTCATCGTCACAAGCGGTCGGTGGCCGGGTCCGACCCGAAAGTATCAGGCCGTTCGGTTTGAACAGGTCGCTTCGCCCGACGGTGCACAACCACTGGCAACCCCGGCCAAAACTGCCGCAGGCGACTCCGTCGGTGACTGGGACGACCTCAGCCGCGGCGATGACCCGACCGCACGCTGAAGCGCTCGCGTCCGCTCCGCTAGACTTAAGCCGCTTGTCAACGTACACAGCAGAATGTATTTATGAGGAGAACCATGAGCATCGATCTGTCAGATCCCGGACACGGCCACTCCCCGGCAGCCTGGACTGCTGTCATCATCATGCTGGTCGCGGTCACCATCGGCACGACCGCATTTTTCTTTGAGCTGCACTGGCTGGTCTGGGCCTCCTTCGGCCTGCTGCTCGCCGGCCTCGTTGTGGGCTATGTGATGAGCAAGGTCGGCTATGGCGTCAACACCATGACCGCCACGCCGCACGGTCACTGACCGGCTGCGCTGCCACCTGGTGCTCCAAGAACTTCTCGCCGGCGCGGTTTCCGACGCCGAAGAACGCCTACTCACTCGCCCGTTCGCGAGCGTGGAGGCTGCTGCGCGTATCCGCGCGCCCGCACTCGACGCCCTGCACGCCCTTGCTCCCGCCGAACGGGTCAAGATTCTCGCCGAGATCAAGCGGGCGAGCCCGAGCCGCGGCGCCCTCGCGGCCATCACCGATCCCGCAGCGCTGGCCGTCTCCTATGAGGCCGGCGGGGCAAGCGCCATTAGCGTGCTCACTGAGGGGCGACGCTTTCACGGCTCGCTGACCGACCTCGAGCAGGTGCGCGCCGCGGTGAGCATCCCGATTCTGCGCAAGGATTTCATCGGAACGCCGTACCAAGTGTTCGAAGCCCGCGCGGCCGGAGCCGATCTGGTGCTGCTGATCGTTGCCGCTCTCGACCAGCCCACCCTGCTGTCCCTGCACGACCTCATCCGTGAGCTTGGCATGACGGCGTTGGTCGAAACACACAGCGGGGATGAGGTTAGTCGTGCCCTCGACATTGGCGCCAGCCTGGTCGGGGTGAATGCCCGCAACCTGTCCACCTTTGAGCTTGATCCGAACCTGTTTGGCACTCTCGCCGACAAAATCCCTTCCGGCGTTATTCGCGTCGCCGAGTCCGCCGTCAAGACGGCAGTCGATGTCGCGCACTACCGTGCGTCCGGAGCTGATGTTGTTCTGGTCGGCGAAGCGCTCGTCACGAGTGATCCCATCCGAACCCTCTCTGAGTTTTTGGCGGTATAAATGTCTTTGCGAAAAGAATCTTTGCGTGCGGAATCCGGCCCATATTTTGGTGAATTTGGCGGCAGGTTTGTACCGGAGTCCCTCGTTGCAGCGCTCGATGAACTCACCGCGGAATACGAACTCGCCAAGAAGGATCCAGCTTTCGCCGCGGCGCTGATGGACCTGCACATTAATTACACCGGTCGCCCGTCCATCATTACCGAGGTGCCTCGATTCGCCGAGCATGCCGGCGGCGCCCGCATCATTCTCAAGCGTGAAGATCTCAACCACACCGGATCGCACAAGATCAACAACGCTCTCGGCCAAGCTCTACTGACCAAGCGCATTGGTAAAACTCGAGTCATCGCCGAAACCGGAGCTGGCCAGCACGGGGTCGCCACTGCAACCGTCGCCGCCCTGTTCGGGCTCGAATGCGTCGTCTATATGGGGGAGGTCGACACCGAGCGGCAGGCCCTGAACGTGGCCCGTATGCGCTTGCTCGGTGCCGAGGTCGTACCGGTGAAGACCGGCTCCCGCACCCTGAAAGACGCGATCAACGACGCCATGCGTGACTGGGTCACCAACGTCGAGACGACCAACTATATTTTCGGAACCGTGGCCGGGCCGCATCCGTTCCCTGCCATGGTGCGCGACTTTCAAAAGATCATCGGCGAGGAGGCTCGCCAGCAGGTCCTCGACCTGACCGGCAGCCTGCCGGATGCCGTCACGGCCTGTGTCGGTGGCGGCTCAAACGCCATGGGTATCTTCCACGCTTTTCTAGACGATGCCGATGTCGCGCTGTACGGCTATGAAGCGGCCGGCGACGGCGTCAATACACCGCGCCACGCGGCGACCATCACCAAGGGACGCCCGGGTGTGCTGCACGGCGCCCGCAGTATGCTGCTGCAAGACGAAGACGGCCAGACCGTGGAATCGCACTCGATCTCAGCGGGTCTCGACTATCCCGGCGTTGGCCCAGAGCACGCCTGGCTCGCCAGCATCGGCCGGGCCAGCTACCTGCCGATCACCGACGACGACGCGATGAGCGCCCTGCGGTTACTCAGCCGTACCGAAGGAATCATCCCGGCGATTGAATCCTCACACGCCCTGGCTGGATCGCTCGAGCTCGGCCGTCAGCTCGGCCCGAACGCGACCATCCTGATCAACCTCAGCGGCCGCGGCGATAAAGACATGGAAACAGCTGGCCGGTATTTTGACCTGCTCGATGAAGGCGCGGAACAGTCATGACGACTCGAGTCACCAGCAATGTGGCCAGCACGGTCGAACAGACCATCGCACAGCGACGCACCGAGGGTGGCGGCGCTCTCATCGGCTACCTGCCGGTAGGTTTCCCGACCCTGACTGAGAGCATTGACGCCGCCGTGGCGCTCGTAGTCAATGGCGTCGACATCATTGAACTCGGTCTGCCGTATTCGGACCCCGTCATGGACGGCCCGGTCATTCAGGCTGCCACGCAGCAGGCCCTGGCGAACGGGTTCAAGCTGCGCCACGGATTTGAAGCCGTCAAGGCGATCTCCGCCCAGGTTGACGCCCCCATTCTCGTGATGACGTACTGGAACCCAGTGGTGCAGTATGGCGTCGAGCGTTTCGCCGACGACCTGCGTGTCGCGGGTGGTGCTGGCCTGATCACCCCCGACCTCATTCCCGACGAGGCCTCAGATTGGATGGCCGCCAGCGAACGCACGGGGCTGGACCGGGTGTTCCTTGCCGCGCCGTCCTCGTCGGATGCCCGATTGGTTCAGGCTATTAAAGCAAGCCGGGGCTTCGTCTACACCGTCTCGACGATGGGCACGACCGGCGCCCGCGCCGGCGTCGATGCTGCCGCTCGTATTCTGGTGGAACGCCTCCGCGGCGTCGGCTGCACGAGTGCCTGTGTGGGTCTGGGCATCTCTACCCCTGAGCAGGTACGGGAAATTCTCGGCTATGCCGACGGTGCCATCGTCGGGTCTGCCCTCGTAAAGGCGCTCACCGACGGGGGAGTGACCGCCGTAGCGCGGTTGGCCCTCGAACTCGCCGCGGGTGCGAGCGATATTCGCCCGGCCTCCGCGCTCCAATAAGCGCAGGCGCGCTTTACACTAAATTGTTCGAGGCGATCGATTATTTCGCCCCAAGTGACGCAAGTCACGATGAGAGGTAGTACCTAGGTGTTGTTGAGTCTCCTGAGCACGAGTATTCCGAGTCCCGAGTGGCGGTTTTTCGACCTCGGCCCGTTCCGCATCCACGCCTATGCGCTGTGTATTCTCGCCGGAATCATCCTCGCGACCATCATCACCTCGCGCCGCTTGACGAAGCGCGGTGCCGAGCCGGGTGTCGTGCTCGACATCATTCTGTGGGCCGTTCCGCTCGGCATCGTCGGAGCCCGCATTTACCATGTGCTGACGCACCCGGGGGACTACTTCTTTGAGGGAGCGGACCTGCTCCGCACCCTTTATATTTGGGAAGGCGGAAACGCCATCTTCGGGTCGCTGATCGGCGGCGCCGTCGGCGCATATATCGGCTGCCGGATGGCCGGCATCCGTTTCTGGACCTTCGCGGATGCTGTTGCTCCCGCACTGTTGGTCGCTCAGGCCACCGGTCGGCTTGGCAACTGGTTCAACCACGAGTTGTTCGGGCTGCCGACGACTTTGCCGTGGGGCCTGGAAATCGAGTCGGGCAATGCCGCCTTCCCGGTCGGACTGCCGGCCGACACCCTATTCCACCCGACTTTTCTCTACGAAGTTATCTGGAATCTGATCGGCGTCGCCGTCATCCTTTATCTTGAGCGTAAATTCCGTCTGCGTTTCGGTCAGACGCTGGGCGTCTATCTCATCTGGTATGGACTGGGTCGCAGCTTTTTTGAGTCGATTCGCATCGACCCGAGTGAGATCTACTTCGGAATCCGCACCAACGTCTGGGCCGCTCTGGCCGCTATCGCGCTCGGCCTCGTGATTATCCTCGTGCAACGCCACCGCCACCCCGGACTAGAGCTCAGCCCTTATATTCCCGGCCGGGAATGGATTGGTCCGGACGCTGGGGTAGAGTTCGATGACAGCGATTCGGATGATCTTGATCAAAGCTCCGCAGATCAGAGCGATGATGCCGATGATCACACCGAATCGACCGAGGCCGCAGCCACAAGCACGAGCGCGTCGCGTCTGTAGAATCACGTCGGTTGAATCCCAACCGGAACACTCGTAGAGGTGCCCGGTCAAGGCAAACTCGAACAGGGCCAAACCCGATCAGGGCTCCCGCTACAAGTCCCTGCACACATTTCCTTCGGGCCAGCGTCGTCCCTTACTGCCAGTTATTTCGTGAGGACGGTCTCAATGCCGCAGAAACCTCTCTATTCCCGCTTCAGTAGCATGCCCGAAGCGGCCGGTTTGTACGACCCAGCCGCCGAACGTGATGCGTGCGGCCTTGCCATGGTGGCGACCTTGCGGGGCACCGCCGGGCATGACATTATTACCCAAGCCCTCGACGCGCTACGCAATCTTGAACACCGCGGAGCGGTCGGTTCCGACGCCGGAACCGGTGACGGTGCCGGCATCATTACCCAGATACCCGACGCATTCCTGCGCGCCGTGACGGATTTCGCGCTTCCGCCCGTTGGGCAGTACGCCGTCGGTAACGTCTTTCTGCCGACCGACCCGACCGCGCGCACGGCCATCAAGCGGGCCATCAGTCTGATCGCCGACGAGGAAAGCCTGACCATCCTCGGCTGGCGTGAGGTTCCGGTGCACCCGGAAGATCTCGGCAACCAGGCGCGTGCGAACATGCCGGCTATCCAACAGCTGTTCGTGCAGAGCGTGCGAACGACCGAATCCGGCGACCTGCTCGCCGACATCGCACTCGACCGGCAGACCTTTCGGCTGCGCAAGCGCGCGGAGCGTGAGCTTGAGATCTATTTCGTCTCGCTGTCCTGCCGCACCCTTGTCTACAAGGGCATGGTCACCACCCTGCAGCTCGAACCGTTCTACCCCGACCTGTCGGACGACCGATTCGTGTCGACTCTCGCCCTCGTGCACTCGCGTTACTCCACCAACACTTTTCCGTCCTGGCCGCTCGCCCAGCCGTTCCGCATGATCGCCCACAACGGCGAGATCAACACGGTGCAGGGAAACCGCAACTGGATGCGAGCCCGCCAGTCCCAGCTCGAGTCCGAGCTGCTCGGTGACCTCGCCCCCCTGCTGCCGATCGTCACGCCCGGCGCGAGCGACTCGGCCTCCTTCGATGAGGTCGTTGAACTGCTCAGCCTGTCGGGTCGATCCCTGCCGCACGCCATCATGATGATGGTGCCCGAGGCTTGGGAGAACCAGACCGATCTCGATGACGAACGTCGTGACTTCTACGAATACCACTCCATGCTCATGGAACCGTGGGACGGACCGGCTGCGATCGTCTTCACCGACGGTTCTCTCGTCGGTGCCACCCTTGACCGCAACGGCCTGCGTCCCGGTCGCTACCTCATCACCGACGACGGCCTCGTCGTGCTTGCAAGTGAGATCGGCGTGCTCGGAATCGATCCGGCACGGGTTGTGCGCAAGGGCCGCCTGCGCCCCGGCCAGATGTTCCTGGTCGATACCGTGGCCGGCCGCATCATTGACGACCGGGAGATCAAAGCCGAACTGTCGGCCAGCGAACCCTGGGGCGACTGGCTGCAGAAGGGGCGCATCAACCTCAAGGACCTTCCGGAGCGGGAACATATCGTGCACCCGCCGGCATCCGTTGTGCGTCGTCAGCGCACCTTTGGCTATACCGAAGAAGAGGTGCGCATTCTGCTCACCCCAATGGCACGCACCGGAGCAGAACCACTCGGCGCCATGGGCAGCGACACCCCCATCGCGGTGCTGAGCGACCGCTCACGTCTCATATTCGACTACTTCACCCAACAATTCGCGCAGGTCACCAACCCGCCGCTCGACTCGATTCGCGAAGAAGTCGTCACGAGCCTTAAGCTCGGTCTAGGCCCGGAACGCAACCTGCTCTCGGCGGGTCCTGAGCATGCTCGCCAGGTCATTTTGGATTTCCCGGTCATCGACAACGACGAACTGGCAAAGATCCAGCACATCGACCCCGCCGTCGGAAGCCGCACCACCACAACCGTCCGCGGCCTGTACCGCTTCGAAGAGGGCCCCGACGCCCTGGCCAATCGACTCGCCGCGATCTGCGTCGAGGTTGACGAAGCGATCGAAGCCGGCGCGCTGTTCATCGTGCTGAGCGACCGCGATTCCAACAAGGACCTCGCCCCGATCCCGTCGCTGCTCATGATCGCCGCAGTGCACCACCACTTGATCCGCACCGAAAATCGCATGAAGGTCGGCATCGTGGTCGAGGCCGGCGATGTGCGCGAGGTGCACCACGTGGCTCTGCTCATGGGCTACGGCGCCTCTGCCGTCAACCCCTACCTCGCTATGGAAACCTGCGAAGACCTTGTGCGCAGCGGCATCATCACCAACGTCACGCCCGAAAAGGCTGTGCGGAACGTGATCAAGGCTCTCGGCAAGGGTGTGCTCAAAATCATGTCCAAGATGGGCATTTCTACCGTGTCGTCCTACGCCGGCGCGCAGACCTTCGAGGCCGTCGGCCTGGCGCAGTCCTTCGTGGACCAATACTTCACCGGCACCACGAGCAAGCTCGGCGGCGTCGGCATCGACGTGATCGGCGTCGAAAACCTGGCGCGGCACGCATCGGCTTACCCCATGGATGCCGCGGTGACCGCACACGAGCGGCTCGCGACCGGCGGGGAATACCAATGGCGCCGGGATGGTGCCCCACACTTGTTCAACCCGGAGACCATCTTTCGGTTGCAGCACGCGACCCGCACCCGCCGTTACGATATTTTTCGCGAGTACACGAAAATGGTCGACGACCAGGCCGAATCGCTGATGACGCTGCGCGGTATGTTCACGCTCAGCGCCGGCCAGCGCACCCCCGTGCCGCTCGACGAGGTCGAATCCGTTTCGCAGATCGTGAAGCGATTCTCGACCGGAGCGATGAGCTATGGCTCAATCTCGCAGGAGGCACATGAAACCCTCGCCATCGCGATGAACCGGCTCGGCGGCAAGTCGAACACCGGTGAGGGCGGCGAGGACCTCGACCGTTTGCTGGACCCGTCCCGGCGCAGTGCCGTCAAGCAGGTAGCCTCCGGGCGGTTTGGCGTGACCAGCATGTACCTGACGCACGCCGATGATATTCAAATCAAGCTCGCTCAAGGAGCCAAACCCGGTGAGGGTGGCCAGCTGCCGCCCACCAAGGTGTACCCGTGGATCGCCCGTACCCGGAACGCAACGGCCGGCGTCGGCCTTATCTCGCCGCCGCCGCACCACGACATCTATTCCATCGAGGACCTCAAGCAGCTCATTTTCGATCTGAAGCGGGCTAACCCGAAGGCGCGCATCCACACCAAACTGGTCAGCCAATCCGGTATCGGCGCCGTCGCGGCGGGGGTCGCCAAGGCGCTCTCCGACGTGATTTTGATCAGCGGACACGACGGCGGAACGGGCGCCAGCCCGGTCAACTCGCTCAAGCACGCCGGCACGCCGTGGGAACTTGGCCTTGCCGAGACGCAGCAAACGCTCATGCTCAACGGCATGCGCGACCGCGTGGTCGTACAGGTTGACGGACAGCTGAAAACCGGGCGCGACGTTTTGATCGGTGCCCTGCTCGGCGCCGAAGAATTCGGTTTCGCCTCAGCTCCGCTCGTGGTCACCGGATGCATCATGATGCGCGTCTGCCATCTCGACACTTGCCCGGTCGGGGTCGCCACCCAGAACCCGGAACTGCGGGGGCGCTTCAGCGGTCAGGCCGACCACGTCGTGAACTTCTTCGAGTTCATCGCCCAGGAGGTGCGCGAGTATCTCGCCGGACTCGGTTTCCGCAGCCTCGACGAGGCCATCGGACACCGTGAAGTCTTGAATGTGAACCGTGCGCTCACCCATTGGAAAGCGCAGGGGCTTGACCTCTCACCCATTCTGAGCGGACCGGACTTCTCCGAGAGCGAACCACGCAAGTGGGCCAGGGCTCAGGAACACGAACTCGAGAAGCACTTCGACAACGAACTCATTCGTCGCAGCCGGAGCGTGCTCGAACACGGCGGCACAGTGCAGATCGATCTGCCGGTTCGCAATACCGAACGCGCCGTTGGCACCATGCTCGGCTACGAGGTCACCCTGCGGCACGGCGAAAACGGCCTGCCTGCCGGGTCGATCGAGGTCAGGTTGACCGGTTCGGCCGGCCAGTCCTTCGGGGCCTTCCTGCCGAGTGGAATCACCCTGCGGCTCGAGGGCGAATCCAACGACTACGTCGGCAAGGGCTTGTCGGGCGGACAGATCGTTGTACGCCCCCACCGGACCAGTCAGTTCCCGGCCGAAGACAACGTCATCGCCGGCAACGTCATTGGCTACGGTGCCACCCAGGGCAGCATGTTCATTCGTGGCATCGTCGGCGAACGGTTCCTGGTGCGCAACTCCGGTGCCATCGCAGTCGTCGAGGGTGTGGGTGACCACGCACTCGAGTACATGACCGGCGGGCTCGCTCTTATTCTCGGCGAGACCGGGCGCAACCTCGGTGCCGGCATGAGTGGCGGAACCGCCTATGTCTACGGCCTCACCGCCGAACGGGTCAACCGTGATGCGCTGACCTCGGGGGAGCTGCGCCTGCTCGCTCTCGACGGCGTGGACCGCGAGACCGTTCGCGACCTGCTCGAGCAACACCGGAACCAGACCGACTCGGCACTCGCTCAGCGCATGCTGGAGAACCTGGAAGAAACCATGAACGCTTTTGTCAAGGTGCTGCCGCGCGACTACGCGGCCGTGCTGGAGACCAGGCAGACTGCCGTCGATGAGGGACTCGATCCCGACGGTCTCGTCGTCTGGAATCGAATTCTGGAGGTAACCAATGGCTGATCCGAAGGGATTCCTACAGGACACGGAACGTGAGCTTCCCGCGAGGCGGCCCGTGGCCATCCGCTTGATGGACTGGAAAGAGGTCTACGAGCAGGGTGACAGTGCCGTGCTCAAACGGCAAGCCGGTCGCTGCATGGACTGCGGCGTGCCGTTCTGCCACCAGGGCTGCCCGCTCGGCAACCTCATTCCCGAATGGAACGACCTGGTCTGGCGCGACGAGGGCCGAGCAGCCATCGAACGCCTGCACTCGACCAACAACTTTCCCGAATTCACCGGACGGCTCTGCCCGGCGCCCTGTGAATCGTCATGTGTGCTGGGCATCAACCAGCCCGCCGTCACCATCAAGCAGGTCGAGGTGTCGATCATTGACCAGGCCTTCGCTAAAGGCTGGGTGCAGCCGCAACCGCCCGGACGCCTGACCGGCAAGACCGTCGCCGTCGTCGGCTCCGGCCCGGCCGGTCTCGCCGCGGCCCAGCAGCTGACCCGCGCTGGCCACACGGTCGCCGTGTTCGAACGCGACGATCGAATCGGTGGTCTGCTGCGCTACGGCATTCCCGACTTCAAGATGGAAAAGAAGCACCTCGAACTGCGCCTCGCGCAGATGACGGCGGAGGGGACCCGATTCCGCGCCAACGTCAACATCGGTGTGGACATCACCTGGGACGACCTGCGCGCCCGGTATGACGCCGTTGTGGTGGCGACCGGTGCCATGATTCCCCGTGACCTGCCGATTCCCGGGCGCGACCTGCCCGGCGTGCATTTCGCTATGGAATACCTCGTGCAGCAGAACAAGATCGGCGCCGGCGGAAGCCTCGAAGCCCAGATCACTGCCGAGGGCAAACACGTTGTTGTACTCGGCGGCGGTGACACCGGAGCCGATTGCATCGGCACTGCGCACCGCCAGCTGGCAGCATCCGTCACCAACCTTGCCATTGGCAAGCAGCCGGGCACGACCCGCCCGGACAGCCAGCCCTGGCCGATGTCGCCGACCCTGTTCGAGGTGTCGAGCGCGCACGAAGAGGGCGGTACCCGCCAGTACCTCGCGTCGACGGTGGAGTTTCTGGCCAACGATTTGGGTGAGGTGCGTGCCATTCGCATCGCCGAAACCGAATACCTCGATGGACGTCGCGTTCCCAAGGCTGGCACCGAGAAGGAGATTCCAGCTGACCTCGTGCTGCTCGCGATGGGCTTTACCGGCCCGGAATCGGACGTACTCCGCCACCAGCTGAAGCTCCCGTTCGACAATCGCGGCAACGTCGAACGCGACGCCCAATACCAGACCAGCCACGAGGGTGTCTTCGTGGCCGGCGACGCCGGTCGCGGCCAGTCCTTGATCGTCTGGGCCATCGCCGAAGGCCGAGCCGCTGCAGCCGCCGTCGACTCGTTCCTCGAAGGAACGACGCAACTACCGTCTCCCGTGAAGCCCACGGACAGGTCCTTCGCCCTCTAGCCCCTAATTCTTCCGCACTACGCTGTTATTGCGCCCACCGGGCGCGGAAATCGGAGATTCACCAGTATGAGACGTGCAAAAATCGTTGCCACCCTTGGGCCGGCAGCGGCCAGCTACGAGCAGATCAGGGCGCTCATTGATGCGGGGGTTGACGTCTGTCGCATGAACCTGAGCCACGGCAACTATCAGGTGCACGAAAGTGTCTACGCCAACGTGCGCAAGGCCGCCAACGATTCCGGTCGTGCCGTCGCCGTCATGGTCGACCTGCAAGGCCCGAAGATTCGTCTCGGCAAGTTCGAGGGTGGCCCGTACGACCTCGCCGTTGGCGACATCTTCAAGATCACCACCGACGATGTGCTCGGCACCAAGGAGCTTTCCGGTACGACCTTCAAAGGTCTGCCGCACGACGTGCACCCCGGCGATTTTCTGCTCATCGACGATGGCAAGGTCAAGGTGCAGGTCGTTGAAACGGATGGCGTCGTCGTCACGACCAAGGTCATCGTCGCCGGCCCCGTCTCCAACAACAAGGGCATCAACCTGCCCGGCGTGGCCGTCAACGTGCCGGCCCTGTCGGAGAAGGACGAAGCCGACCTGCGCTGGGGCCTGCGTCTCGGAGCCGACCTCATCGCGCTGTCCTTCGTGCGCAGCGCCGATGACATCACCCGCGTGCACGAGATCATGGCCGAAGAAGGGCGACGCGTTCCGGTGATCGCGAAGATCGAGAAGCCGCAGGCCGTCGACAACCTCGAAGAGATCGTCGATGCCTTTGACGCGATCATGGTTGCCCGTGGCGACCTCGGTGTTGAACTTCCGCTCGAAGCCGTGCCGATCGTGCAGAAGCAGGCCGTTGAGATCGCCCGCCGCATGGCCAAACCGGTCATCGTGGCCACGCAGATGCTCGAATCCATGATTCTGAGCCCGGTACCCACCCGCGCCGAGACCAGCGACGTCGCCAACGCCGTGCTCGACGGTGCCGATGCCGTCATGCTCAGCGGTGAGACCAGCGTCGGGGAATACCCCGTCGTCACGGTGCAGACCATGGCCCGCATCGTGGAATCCACCGAAGTACATGGGCTCGAGCGCATCGGCAAGCTGACCAATAAGCCGCGCACCCAGGGCGGTGCCATCACCCTGGCCGCCATCGAGGTCGCCGAATTCGTCGACGCGAAGTTCCTCTGTATCTTCACCGAGTCCGGGGACTCTGCTCGGCGCATGTCGCGGCTGCGGTCCAAAATTCCGATGCTGGCGTTCACTCCGGAGGCTGGCATTCGTCGTCGTCTGGCCCTCACCTGGGGTATCCAGACCTATCTGGTGGAGCCGGTGACCCACACCGACGCGATGTTCGGTCAGGTCGATGACATTCTCATCGGGCAGGGCCTCGCTGAAGTCGGTGACAAGGTCGTCGTCATCTCCGGTTCTCCTCCCGGAATCGTCGGCTCGACGAACGACATTCGCGTGCACCGCGTGGGCGACGCCCACAACGAGGTCGCACCGGCGTACGTCAAGAAGTAGCACCTGACGTAAAAGCCCCGCCCGGATCGTTCCTGGCGGGGCTTTTACGCGTGCGGTTCAGGAAACGGGTGGACGTTGTTCCCGCGTGTCCAGCCATTCCTGGTGCTGTCTCAGCCCCGAACGGATTGCATTTCGAATAACGAAATAAGCCATCCAAAACCCCAGCGCGATGAGCGCTGGATAGATCAGTAACGCGAGATAGCCCCAAAGGGTAATATTGTTCATCATCGCGGCAGCCTGACAGATGCCGGCGGATCAGCACAATCTGGCGCGCGTCACAAACCCCTGAGGGTGCCGATAAATTGCCGTGATTCGGGCGCCCGGCGGCATAGATTCGTGGCATACCAGTTATCGAAGTGGCTGTGAACATGAAAAAACCCCCGTTTGACCAGGGGTTTTCTCTGTTGAAATAAGTACCGGTGGTGGGACTCGAACCCACACGTCCTTGCGAACAAAGCATTTTGAGTGCTCCGCGTCTGCCATTCCGCCACACCGGCTTACAACTACTCGATCAGAATACCGTAGGCTTTTGCACGTGACCGACCAAGACAGCACCCCCACCCCTCCGCGACGCGTTGTCGTTGCTGAGGATGAATCCCTCATCCGCCTCGACATCGTCGAGATTCTGCGCGACAACGGCTTTGAAGTCGTCGGCGAAGCCGGTGACGGAGAAACTGCGGTCGCCTTGGCACGGGAGCTTCGCCCCGACCTGGTCATCATGGACGTCAAGATGCCCCAGCTTGACGGCATCAGCGCGGCTGAACGCCTCTCCAAGGAGCACATCGCCCCGGTTGTTCTGCTGACCGCGTTCAGCCAGAAGGAACTGGTCGAGCGCGCCACCGAAGCCGGCGCCCTCGCTTACGTCGTCAAGCCTTTCACCCCCAACGACCTGCTGCCGGCCATCGAGATTGCCCTCTCGCGCTACAGCCAGATCATCACCCTTGAGGCCGAGGTCGCCGACCTGGTCGAACGGTTCGAGACGCGTAAGCTCGTCGACCGGGCCAAGGGCCTGCTCAACGAGAAGATGGGCCTGACCGAGCCAGAAGCCTTCCGCTGGATTCAGAAAGCCTCGATGGATCGTCGCCTCACCATGCACGACGTGTCGCAGGCCATCATCGAGCAGCTCAGCGCGAAGAAATAACAGGACTCATCAAATGGAACGGCCCGGCAGATTCTGCCGGGCCGTTCCATTTGCGGCCAGGGGACCGCCGGCGGCCTTTCGGATCGTATGTCGGTGGTGTCCGATACGCTCGAAAAAAGAGCAAGGGCGGACGCATGTTTTTACTGGACGGAAGCGTGGTGACAAGCGCGAGTGACCTGAGCGCGGCTTCCGTGTGCGAGTTTGCCTTCTTGCGCCGCATCGACGCGAAGCTCGGTCGCATCGATAGCGTGTCCGACCCGGTCGACGCCATGCTCGAACGCACGTCCCGGCTCGGCGACGAGCACGAACACCGGGTACTCGAACGCTACCGGCAGAGTCATTCCGTCGTCGAGAACTCCCGGCCGGAGAGGATGTCCCGCGCCGTCCTCGTGGCAGCAGCCGACGACACGCGGCTGGCCTTCACCGCGGGCGCCGAAGTTATTTTTCAGGCGACGTTGTTTGACTCCGACTTTGGCGGCTCTGACTTCGGCTCGCCCACCGCAGACATCGCCTTCCTCGGGTTCGCCGACTTTATCGTGCGCCAGAGCGACGAAGCCTGGCTGCTGCAGGACACCAAACTCGCCCGGCACGCCCGAGTCACCGCGTTGCTCCAACTCGCCGCCTACGCGGAGCAACTGGAGCGCATCGGAGTTGCCACGGCTTGCTCGGTCGAGTTGCTACTCGGCGACGGCTCGGTGAGCGTGCACCGGCTCGCCGACATTCGGCCGGTCTATCGCAAACGCCGGCAGCGCCTGATCCAGATCATCACCGAGCGCCTCACCGACACCGAAGCCGTCGCCTGGGGAGACCCGCGGTACACCGTCTGCGGGCGTTGCGCCAGCTGTGAGACCGAGGTGCAGGAGCATCGCGATCCGCTGCTGGTTGCTGGGCTACGGCTCTCACAGCGTGCCCGGCTGGCGGCTGGTGATATCCGCACCATTGACGACGTCGCAGCATCGACCGGCAGTATCGACGGAATAGCCGACTCGACGCTCACCGCCTTGCGTACGCAGGCGCGGCTGCAGCTGCAGGCGGTCGTGGGCACGGCCCCGCCGATTGACCTGTACAACGCGGGCGCACTTGCGGTGCTGCCCGAACCGAACCCCGGCGATATCTTCTTCGATTTCGAAGGCGACCCGCTCTACTCTGAAGGAGACGCGTCTGAGGGAGACGCGTCCGAGGGAGACGCGTCGGAAGGTCACGTGACCAAGAGCACCAGCACACAGTGGGGCCTCGACTACCTGTTCGGCCTGGTCGACACCGATGAAACCTTTCGTGCTTTCTGGGCCCACAGCTGGACCGAGGAGAGCGTGGCGCTCACCGACTTTCTGGCCTACCTTGCCGACCGTCGAGCTCGGTTTCCGGGCATGCACGTCTACCACTACGCCGCCTACGAGCGCACTCACCTGCTCAGCCTGGCCGCACGCCATGGCGTCGGCGAAGACCAGATCGATCAGCTGTTGCGTGAGAATGTGCTGGTCGACCTGTATCCGCTGGTGCGTAAGACGATGCGTGTAGGGTCACGTTCCTATTCGATCAAGAAGCTCGAACCGCTCTACATGGGAACCGAATTGCGGGGTGGCGAGGTCACCAACGCAGCCGATTCCATCACCGAATACGCTGCAGTCCGCGACCTGCACGAACACGGAGATCGGGCTGAAGCGCAGCGCATGCTTGACTCCATCGCCGACTACAACCGCTATGACTGCGTGTCAACGCTGCGCCTGCGCGACTGGTTGCTCGCCCTGGCTCGCCGGGCCGGCATCCGCTCGGCCGGCACGCCGCTCAAAGCGGATGCCGACACGGTGGAGCCGTCGCCGGTGCGCGACGCCCTGCTCGCCCTAGCGGCCCCGGCCAGCCACACCCCGCGCACCGCCGACCAGACCGCGGCCGCCTTCGCCGCCGCCGCGATCGACTATCACCGCCGCGAGCAGAAGAGTTTCTGGTGGGGGCACTACTTTCGACTCGAGTATCCGATCGACGAGTGGCAGGACACCCGCGACGTGCTCGTCGTCGAACACGTCAACGTAGACCGTGACTGGTTTAGGGAGGGCCAGCAACGCGTCGACCGCCGACACCTGTGGCTGCGCGGGCGAGTTGCCCCGGGCAGCAGCATCAAACCCGGCGACCAGGCCGGGCCCTATTTGCTTTACGAATACCCGGGGCCATTCCCCAATCCGGACACTTCCGAGGGCGCCCGCACCCACCGCGCAGTGAAAGTGCTCGAGGTCAGCGACGACGGTGGCATCCTGGTCGAAGAGACGCTCCTCAAAGATGTCGCTCGGTATGATCACCGGCCGAGCGCCCTCGCGCCGGCCGCACCGCCCCGGCCGATGCAGCAGAAGCCCGCTATCGATCAGTGGGCCGCTGCCATCGTCGACGCCCAGCCCGGCTGGCCGAGCGACCCGATGGTCGACATTCTGCGCCGCACCCCGCCGCGTACTCGCACGGGGCAGCTGACGGCCATCGCGACCGACGACACCACGATCGACGCCATCACCGTAACGCTGCTTGACCTCGACCACTCCTACCTCGCGATCCAGGGGCCGCCCGGCACCGGCAAAACCTATCTCGGCGCTCACGTCATCACCGCCCTCGTACAACATCACGGGTGGAAGATCGGTGTCGTCGCGCAATCCCATGCGGTCGTCGAGAATCTCCTCGGCGCCGTCGTCTCGGCTGGGCTCGATCTGGCTCTGGTCGGCAAGGTCGTGAAGACCGGTGTTGACCCGGTCGATGCCGCCTTCACGGTACTACCGAAGGACGGCCAGTTGCTCTTCGCGCTCGACCATGCCGCCACCGGATTCGTGATCGGCGGCACCGCCTGGGACTTCAGCAATCCCGCCCGTGTGCCGCGCCACAGCCTCGACCTGCTCGTCATTGACGAAGCCGGGCAGTTCTCGCTCGCCTCAACGATCGCGGCAAGCGTCGGCGCCCAGAACCTGCTGCTGCTGGGCGACCCGCAGCAGCTTCCACAGGTGAGCCAGGGTACCCACCCCGAGCCGATCGACCAGTCGGCGCTTGGCTGGGTCGCCGCCGGCCACGACGTGCTGCCTGCCGACCGGGGCTATTTTCTCGCCGAGAGTCGCCGCATGCATCCGGCCGTGGCCGCTCCTGTCTCCCGGCTGTCTTATGGCGGCCTGCTGCGCGCCAACCCGGTCACCTCGACCCGGTCGCTCGCCGGTGTCGCGCCCGGGCTGCACGCGGTGCCGGTCGTCCACACCGGCAACGCCATCTCCTCACCCGAAGAAGCGGATGCCGTGGTCGTCCTCGTGCAGACCACCCTCGGTCGGCTCTGGACCGACCCGAGCACCGACCGGCTGAACGACTCGCTGACCGAAGCCGACGTGATCGTCGTCACGCCGTATAACGCCCAGCTGGCCCTGGTTCGGCACTCCCTCGACGCTGCAGGCTACCCTGACGTGCGGGTCGGCACCGTCGACAAATTCCAGGGCCAGGAGGCCGCCGTCGCGATCGTCACGCTCGCGACCAGTTCGGCCGAGGACGTACCGCGTGGCCTGTCGTTCCTGATCATGAAGAACCGCCTGAACGTCGCCATCTCACGTGCGAAATGGGCCGCCTACCTGGTCTATTCGCCGGCGTTGACCGATTATCTGCCGGTGACACCGGCCGGCGTCGCCGAACTCAGCGCGTTCATCAGCCTGGTGGAGCCAGATCGCGCAGAGAAGCCAGACCCCGCGGAGAAGCCATGCGGTGCGGAGAAGCCTGGCGGCGCGGAGAGCTAGGCTCGCGGCGGCAGGTCCTTGATGATGTTGGTGATGCGAATCGTCGAGCAGCGACGCCCCGCGTCGTCGGTGACCACGATCTCGTGCGTGGTGAGCGTGCGCCCCAGGTGGATCGGCGTGCAGACTCCGGTCACATAGCCGGACGTTGCCGAGCGGTTGTGGGAGGCGTTGATCTCAATGCCGACGGCGAGTTTCCCCGGTCCGGCGTGCAGGTTCGCGGCCATCGAGCCGAGCGTCTCGCCGAGCACGACGTAGGCACCGCCATGCATCAGCATGGCAGGCTGGGTGTTGCCGGCCACGGGCATCCGTGCCACAGCGCGGTCTATCGTGAACTCAATGAACTCCAGCCCCATCTTGTCGGCCAGGTCTCCGCCACCGCGCTGCTGAACCCAGGCGAGTGCATCGTCAGTCGTATTGAACATGATCACCTTTGGTCGGGGGAACCCACGCGGGAAGACACTTGTAGGCTAGGGGAGTGTTGGACTCCGAAAAGCCTACCCTGATGATCATCGACGGCCATTCCCTGGCATTCCGGGCGTTCTTCGCCCTGCCAGTGGATAGCTTTCAGACCCACGCCGGGCAGCATACGAACGCCATCCATGGTTTTCTGTCGATGCTGCTCAGCCTGCTGCGCAATGAGAAGCCGACCCACCTCGCGGTCGCCTTCGATATCTCCCGTGCTTCCTTTCGCACCCGGGAATACCCCGAGTACAAGGGCACCCGCAACGCGACGCCGCCGGAATTCCTTGGCCAGATTCCGCTGCTGCAGGAAGCCCTCGCTGCGATGAACATCACGACCATCACCAAGGAAGACTTCGAGGCCGACGACATTCTCGCGACCCTCTCGGTCGAGGGCACCGCAGCGGGCTACAACGTGCTCGTCGTTTCCGGCGACCGCGACGCGATCCAGCTAGTCAACGAGACCGTCACCCTGCTCTACCCGGCCAGCCAGGGCGTGTCAGCGCTCACCCGCTACGACCCGGCCCGGGTGCGTGAACGCTACGGCATCGAACCCGAGCAGTACCCCGACGTCGCCGCCCTGGTCGGCGAAACCAGCGACAACCTGATCGGCATCAGCAAGGTTGGCGAGAAAACCGCCGTGAAGTGGCTCGGCCTGTATGGCAGTCTCGACGGCATCCTCGAACACGCCGAGGAGATCAAGGGTGTCGTCGGCAACAACCTGCGCCAGCAGAAGGAGAACGCGATTCGCAACCGCCGGCTCAATCGCCTGGTCACTGACCTGGAGCTGCCCGTAGCGGTCGCCGCGCTCGAGCGCGGCGCCATGGACACCGACGCCGTGCGCGACATCTTCACCCGCCTCGAATTCAAAACCCTGCTCGACCGAGTGCTCAAGCTGGCCGGAGAAGATCCGACGGTTGAGGCATCCGTTGCTGTCATCGAGGAGGTGCCCGCGTTGCAGGCGCCTGTTGCGCAGGACCTGCTCGATGAAGAGTTGCAGTCCTGGCTTGACCGGGTGAGCAGCGCAAACCCGGCGGGCCTCGGCCTCACGGTGGAGGTGCAGGACGGCAAAGTGATCGGGTTTGGGCTGGCCAGCCCGAACGAAACCATCAATCTGCCCTGGCAAGCCGGTCGCAAGGACTACGCCCCGTTCGAATCGTGGCTCGCAGGCGACGCCCCGAAGATCATGAACGATGCCAAGCACCAGGTGAAGGCGCTGCGCCGCAGCGGGCTGCCCTTTGCCGGCCTGGCCTTCGACACCCTGGTCGGCGCCTGGCTCATTCGCCCCGGCGGCCCCGACAAAACCCTGGCCGACCTGGTATCGCGCTATCTCGACGAAACCTTGGCCGTCGCCGACCCCAACCAGCTCGTACCCGACGAAACGCAGCAGGCCGGAGCGCCCGCCCAGGCCTGGTATACCCTGCGTCTGTTCGCCGCCGTCGAGAAAGCCCTCGACCCCGGCTCGCTCAAACTGCTGCTCGAGATCGAGCTGCCGACCCTGTTGGCCCTGGCCGACATGGAACTGGCCGGTGTCAGCGTCTCGCACGAGCAGCTCGCCGAGCTTTCCGCCGAGCTCGGTACCAGCACGGCGAGCCTTGCCGCCGCTGCCTACGCCGAGATCGGCCGTGAGGTGAACCTCGGTTCGCCCAAGCAGCTGCAGGATGTGTTGTTCACCCAGCTCGAGATGCCCAAGACCCGCGCAAACAAGACCGGTTTTTCAACGGATGCCGGTGCTCTTGCCGACCTGCAAGCCAGCAACCCGCATCCGTTCCTCGATCTGCTACTCCAGCACCGCGACGCCACCAAGCTGCGCCAGATCGTGGAAACCCTCGACAAGGCCATCGACACGAGCGGCCGCATCCACACCACCTACGTGCAGATCGGCACGACCACCGGTCGCATCTCCTCGAACGACCCGAACCTGCAGAACATCCCAGTGCGCACCGAAGAAGGCCGGCGCATCCGGGCCGCCTTCCAAGCCGGCACCGGCAGTGAGAGCCTGCTCACCGCCGACTACTCGCAGATCGAGATGCGCATCATGGCGCACCTCTCCGAGGATGCCGGACTGATCGAGGCGTTCAACGCCGGGGAAGACCTGCACCGTTTCGTCGGTTCTCGCATCTTCGGAGTCGACCCGGCCGACGTGTCGGGCGAGATGCGCAGCAAGGTCAAGGCCATGAGCTACGGGCTCGCCTACGGCCTCAGCGCCTTTGGGCTGTCAAAGCAGCTGCGCATCGATACCAAAGAGGCCAAGCAACTCATGACCGACTACTTCGAGCGGTTTGGCGCGGTGCGCGACTACCTTCGAAACGTCGTCGAGCAGGCCAAGGTCGACGGCTACACCCAGACCATTTTCGGTCGGCGTCGGCCGTTTCCCGACTTGGCCAGCCCGAAACGGGTACTGCGCGACAACGCCGAGCGGGCCGCCCTCAACGCGCCTATCCAAGGCTCGGCGGCCGACATCATGAAGATCGCCATGAACGGTATCGCCGCCGATCTGCTGGATGCCTCGATGGAGTCCCGCATGCTGCTGCAGGTGCACGACGAATTAATTTTCGACGTCGTACCGGGGGAATGGGATGCCCTGCGCCAGGTCGTCACCCACAACATGGAGTCCGCTGCCGACCTTCTCGTTCCGCTGACAGTACAGGTTGGTCGCGGCGCCAACTGGGACGCCGCCGCGCACTAGTCCAACCGAGCGCGATCGAAGGGCTGAGGTGCGCCAAATCGTCTTTCCCTGCTCGGTTTCAGGGCGATTGGCTACCCTCACTCTGTCGGGTTGACCGGCCAAATTCCCCAATTGGGGGTACGCAATGAAACGTCGTGTTCTAGGCTCGATGCATGACAAATGACATCCAGCGCTCTCCCACGGCCATCGACGAGATCGCCGAAGAGTGGGTGGACACCCTCGTCGACCTCGACCCCACCGTGGGAACCTACATCGGCCGCACAGAGGGAGACGGTCGCTACGGCGATTACTCCCCGGCCGGTCACGAACGGTTCGTGGACGCGGCGAAGAAGACGATCGCGCAGTTGGATGCCGCCCGCCCGGCCGACAGCGTCGACGAAGTCACGCAAACCGACCTACGCAGCGAACTGTCGCTCACCGTCGAAAGCTCCGACGCCGAGCTGCAACTTCGCGACGTCAACGTGATTGCATCGCCCGCGCAGGAGATCCGCGAGATCTTCGACCTCATGCCCACGAAAACTGTCGAAGACTGGGCCAACATCTCGAGCCGCCTCGGCAACCTGCCAGTGGCCATCGACGGGTACATCGAGACCCTGCGCCACGGCATCGAACGCGGCGTGACACCGGCGCGCCGCCAGGTGCGAGAGGTGCTCGCCCAAGCCCAGCGCCACGCTGCCAACGACGGGTTCTTCGCCGAATTCACCGCGAATGCGTCGCTCGATACCGGAACCCTGCCCGCCTCTCTAGCTAAGGATCTCGGCCTCGGTGCCCGCAAATCAGCGACCGCGTACGACAAGCTCGCCACCTTCTTTCGCGACGAGCTTGAGGGTACTGCCACTGAAAACGATGCGATCGGCCGTGACCTGTATACCCTCGCCTCCCGCCGCTTTCTCGGCGCCACCATCGACCTCGACGAAACCTATGAGTGGGGCATCGAAGAGCTCGCCCGCATGGTCGAAGAGCAAGAGAAGATCGCCGACCAGATCAAGCCCGGCGCGAGCGTGCTCGAAGCCATCGCCTACCTCGACACCGACCCGAGCCGCAAACTGCACGGCACCCCGGCGCTGCAGGAGTGGATGCAGAAAACCAGCGACAAAGCCGTCGCCGACCTGGCCGAAACCCAGTTCGACATTCCCGACGAGATCAAAACCATCGAGTGCATGATCGCTCCGACCCAGGAGGGCGGTATCTACTACACCGGCCCAACCGACGACTTCTCCCGGCCCGGCCGCATGTGGTGGTCCGTTCCGGTCGGCGTGACCGAATTCGACACCTGGCGTGAACTGACGACCGTGTATCACGAGGGCGTTCCCGGCCATCACCTACAGATCGGGCAGGCCGTCTACAACCGGAATAAACTCAATACCTGGCGCCGCCAGCTGGCCGGGACCTCGGGCCACGCCGAGGGCTGGGCGCTCTACGCCGAACGCCTGATGGAACAACTCGGCTACCTCGACGACCCGGCCGATCGTCTCGGCATGCTTGACGGGCAGCGGATGCGCGCAGCTCGCGTGGTCCTCGACATTGGGGTGCACCTCGGCAAACCCCTGCCCGACGGCTCCGGCCCTTGGACCGCCGACTACGCCTTCGAATTTCTCGGCCAGAACGTCAACATGAACGAGAGCTTCGTCAAATTCGAGGTCAACCGCTACCTCGGCTGGCCGGGCCAGGCTCCCTCCTACAAGGTCGGCCAGCGCATCTGGGAGCAGCTGCGCGACGAGAACGCTGCCCGCGAGGGAGCGAACTTCTCGATCAAGGCATTTCACCGTCGTGCCCTCGACCTCGGCGGCGTCGGCCTCGACACCCTGCGGTCGGCGCTGGCCTAGCCCGTCGGTAGCACTTGGGCCGGCCCGGCCGGCCCAAGACGTAGTCCTCGGCGGGAATATACGAATCGGTAAACTGAACTTGTGCGTCCCGCCGAATTGTCCCCGTCCGACACCGGCACTGTCTCAACGACCGGCACTGTCTCAACGACCGGCACTGTCTCAACGACCGGCACTGTCTCAACGACCGGCACTGTCTCAACGACCGGCACTGTCTCAACGACCGGCACTGTCTCAACGACCGGCACTGTCTCAACGACCGGCACTGTCTCAACGACCGGCACTGTCTCAACGACCGGCACTGTCTCAACGACCGGCACTGTCTCAACGACCGGCACTGTCTCAACGACCGGCACTGTCTCAACGACCGGCACTGTCTCAACGACCGGCACTGTCTCAACGACCGGCACTGTCTCAACGACCGGCACTGTCTCAACGACCGGCACTGTCTCAACGACCGGCACTGTCTCAACGACCGGCACTGTCTCAACGACCGGCACTGTCTCAACGACCGGCACTGTCTCAACGACCGGCACTGTCTCAACGACCGGCACTGTCTCAACGACCGGCACTGTCTCAACGACCGGCACTGTCTCAACGACCGGCACTGTCTCAACGACCGGCACTGTCTCAACGACCGGCACTGTCTCAACGACCGGCACTGTCTCAACGACCGGCACTGTCTCAACGACCGGCACTGTCTCAACGACCGGCACTGTCTCAACGACCGGCACTGTCTCAACGACCGGCACTGTCTCAACGACCGGCACTGTCTCAACGACCGGCACTGTCTCAACGACCGGCACCGCACCCATCTCACGTGCACCAGCCCGGACCGGGCCACGGCTCAAACCCAAACGCGCCCTGATCGATCGCCCGGGCATCCGTTTTTTGTTTCTGGCTCCGGCGGGCGCATCGCTGCTGCTGGGACTCTACGCTGCGACGGCGCTGCTCGGCTTGGACGTTCCGCCACTTGCCGACCGTCTGGCCGCGTCGCACGGCGCCCTGATGGTGTTCGGCTTCGTCGGCACCTTGATCGTGCTTGAACGGGCCGTCGCCATCAAGAAATGGTGGGCTTTCACCGCGCCGGCGCTGCTCGGTCTCGGCAGCCTGCTCGTGCTGGCGCCCCTGCCGACCTGGATCGGCCGCACCACGATCGTCGTCGGCGCGATCGGCCTGCTGCTGATCTACCGCACGATCTGGCGTCGGCAGGCGATGACGGCCACCGCCATCCAGTTCCTCGGCGGCATCAACCTGGTCGTCGCCGCCGTTCTCTGGCTCGCCAACGTTCCGGTCGCCCACTTGATCCCGGCTTTCAGCGCCTTCCTCGTGTTGACGATCGTCGGCGAACGCCTCGAACTCGCTCGGTTATCCCTACGCGGCACCCACCCCGGGCGCGGCCTGCTCTGGGCGTCGCTGTCATTGAGCGGCTGCGTCTCGCTCGCCCTCTGCCTGCCGGCCGTCGGATATCCATTCTTCGGCCTGGCCCTGCTCTGGGTGGTCTCCTGGCTGTTCCTGCACGATGTCGCACGCCGCACGCTCCGGGCCACCGGGCTGCCACGGTACATGGCTGCCTGTCTGCTCAGCGGCTACGCCTGGCTGATCGTCGCCGGAGTGATCTGGATCATCGGCGGTGCCACGACAAACGGACCGATCTACGATGCCGCCGTTCACGCCGTGCTGCTCGGATTCACCCTCTCGATGATCATGGCGCACGCCCCCGTCATTTTGCCGGCCGTGCTGCGCCGCCCGCTGCCGTACCGGCCGATCATGTACCTGCCCGTCGTTCTCCTGCACGCTTCGCTTCTGCTGCGGGTGCTGTTCGGCGACGGTCGCGGACAGCTCACCCTGCTGCAGCTCGGCGGCTCACTCAGCATCGCCGCCCTGCTGCTGTTCATCATCATCGCCGTGGCCTCCGCTGCCCGCGCCCCGATGCCAAACGCCAGCCCCGCCAGAAAAAACCGTCAATGAGCCCCGTCACCGCCCGAGTGCACGCCCGCCGGACCTGGTACCTGCAGACCAACGCCGTGGTCGTCGGCTGGCTTGCCGTGCTCGCGGTCGTCGTTCTGGTGCATCAGGGTATTCCGGGCGCCGACTGGCTTATGGTGCATCTGCTGCTGCTCGGCGCCGTCAGCACCGCGATCCTCATCTGGAGCCAGCATTTCGCCGACACTCTGGTTCGGCGGCCGGCCCTCAGCGGGCGCCGGTCGCTGATCATTCGCCTGACCGGGCACACGCTCGGGGCGATTCTCGTGCTGGTCGGCATGACCGTCAACCTGTTCCCTGTGGTGCTCGTCGGTGGCTTAATTGTCGGCGCGGTCGCGGTGCTGCACGCGGTTTTCCTCGGCGGCCAGCTGTACCGGGCGAAACCCACCCGCTTCGGCTCGCTCGTGCGCTACTACGTGGCAGCCGCCGTGAGCCTCGCCGTGGGAGTAGGCCTCGGCATCTGGATGGCGAACCCGGGGACCGGCGGCGATCTGCACTCCCGCCTCTACCTGGCGCATATCATTCTCAATCTACTTGGTTGGGTCGGCCTGACCGCGGTCGGCACCCTGCTGCTGCTCTGGCCCACCGTGCTGCGCACCCGCCTCGGCGATGGAACGGATGCGGCCGCCCGCACCGCCCTACCCTTGCTCGCGGCCGGCGTGGTCGTCGCCGCCGGTGCCAGCCTGGCTGGTCTTCCGCTCGGCGCTGCCGCGGGCAGCCTGCTCTACCTGATCGGCCTCGTGCCCGTCGTACGCGAGGCCGTGCGGCAGGCCCAACAGGCGCCGCCGACCACGTTCGCCGGCTGGAGCCTGGCCGCATCGATCGCCTGGCTCACGTTCAGTGTCGGGGTGCTCGGCTGGCTGGTGGCGACCGCTCCTACTCTGACTGACGCCGTTGCCCGCCTGGGCTGGCTGCTGATTCCGCTGCTGGCCGGCTTCGCGGTGCAATTGCTGCTCGGCGCCCTGAGCTATCTGGTACCGATGGTGTCCGGCGGCGGACCGCAGGCAGGCAAGGCCGCCGCCGCCGAACTCGACCGGGCGCCGCTGTTTCGTCTGCTTGTCGTCAACGGTGGCATCTTGCTGTACCTGCTGCCGGTGCCGAGCCTAGTCAAGGTCGTGCTGTCCCTGCTGGTCTTCGGGGTGCTGCTGAGCTTTCTGGTGCTGCTGGTGCGCGCAGTCATGGCGGGCGGACGTCTCCGCTCTCGGACCGGGTCTGCCCCGGTTGCCCGGCTCGCCACGAAGCCAGCCGGCCCGCGCCACACACGCAGCGGAATGGCCGCTGCCGCGGTTGGAGTGCTCGTGCTGGCCGTCACCGCGGGCGTCGCTCTTGACCCGGTTACGGCCGGGGTCGGGGCAGCATCGGTCACCGCTTCGGACACCGCGACCGCCTCGGGCGAGATCACTCAGGCCACCGTGACCATGCTCGACATGAGATTCTCGCCCTCCAGCCTGACCGTACCCGCCGGCAACCGGCTTGAACTGACCATCACCAACGACGACACGGCCGTGCACGACCTCACTCTGGCGACCGGCATCACGTCGGGCCGGGTCACCCCGGGGGAGACGGTCGTCATCGACGCCGGCATCCTGGCCGCCAGCAGCGAAGGCTGGTGTTCCATCGCCGGCCACCGCCAGATGGGCATGGTGCTGCAGATCGATGTCAACGGCGGGGCGAATACCGAGTCGACGGATGCCGCGGCCGACCACATAGACCACGCTGGATCCGGTCTAACCGACTCCTCCGCCGCCGACGATCTCGGCGCCCAAACCGAGCCTTCGATCGGATTTGAGGCGCGCGACGCCGCACTGCCGCCCGCATCGACTGACACCCACCACGAGTACACCTTTCGGGTCGGCGACACCGAGCTGGAGGTCGCCCCCGGCGTAACCCAGACCCTGTGGCCGTTCAACGGCACCGCGCCCGGCCCTACCCTGCGTGGAAAGGTCGGCGACACCTTCACGATCACCCTGATCAACGAGGCTACGACCGGTCATTCCCTCGACTTCCACGCCGGCGCGCTCGCTCCCGACGGCCCGATGCGCACCATCGAGCCGGGCGAAACCCTCGAGTACTCCTTCACCGCGACGCGGTCAGGTATCTGGCTCTACCACTGCTCCACCATGCCGATGTCGCTGCACATCGCCAGCGGCATGTTCGGGGCGGTCGTCATCGACCCCGCCGGACTCGACCCGGTTGACCGGGAATACCTACTCGTGCAGTCCGAATTTTACCTGGGGCCGCAGGGGGGCACCGCCGACTCCGACAAGATCGCCGCGGCTACCCCCGACCTCGTCGTGTTCAACGGCTACGCCAACCAGTATCAAGAGCAGCCGCTCACCGCGAAGGTGGGGGAGCGCATCCGTTTCTGGGTGGTTGACGCAGGACCGAACCTGATGAGCTCCTTTCACATCGTGGGCGGACAGTTCGACACGGTCTACGCTGAGGGCGACTACCGGCTGCGTGCCGGCGGTAGCACCGGTACCGGCGGCAGCCAGTCGTTGGCTCTCGCGCCGGCGCAGGGTGGGTTTGTCGAGCTGGTTTTTCCAGAAGCCGGCACCTATTCCTTCGTGACGCACGTTATGACCGATGCTGAACGCGGCGCGGCCGGGCATATCCGGGTTGTTCCGTAGGGCCTACTGTTGGAAGCTGAATCTCGAGTTGCCCCTGATCTCCCGGGGTAGCTAGTATGGAGTGTCACAATTGTGACGCCTATCCGCTGCCACGCGCGGAACGTTCTACGGTCTTTCTATACCGCGGAGCATCCAAAACATCTGAAGTATTTTCGCGTGTGGCCCGATTATGTCCATCCTGGAGCAACTACTATATGACAATCGCAACGACCGAACGGGCACCCAAGCAGGTCGCCATCAACGATATTGGATCTGCTGAAGACTTTCTTGCCGCGGTCGAAAAGACTCTGAAATTCTTCAACGACGGAGACCTCATCGAGGGCACCGTAGTGAAGATCGACCGCGACGAGGTTCTCCTCGACGTTGGGTATAAAACTGAGGGTGTCATTCCCTCTCGCGAACTTTCCATCAAGCACGACGTTGACCCCTCTGAGGTTGTCAAGGTCGGCGACCTGGTCGAGGCCCTCGTTCTTCAGAAAGAAGACAAAGAAGGCCGCCTCATCCTCTCCAAGAAGCGCGCTCAGTACGAGCGTGCATGGGGCGACGTTGAGAAGATCAAGGAGTCCGACGGTGTTGTCACCGGTTCGGTCATTGAGGTCGTCAAGGGTGGACTCATCGTCGACATCGGCCTGCGCGGCTTCCTGCCGGCATCGCTCATCGAACTTCGTCGCGTTCGCGACCTGACCCCGTACCTGGGCCAGGAAATCGAAGCGAAGATCCTCGAACTCGACAAGAACCGCAACAACGTTGTGCTGTCGCGCCGCGCCCTGCTCGAGCAGACACAGAGCGAAAGCCGCACCACGTTCCTCAATAACCTCCAAAAGGGACAGGTCCGCAAGGGCGTCGTCTCCTCGATCGTCAACTTCGGTGCGTTCGTCGACCTTGGCGGCGTCGATGGTCTGGTTCACGTTTCCGAGCTCAGCTGGAAGCACATTGAGCACGCCAGCGAGGTCGTTGAAGTTGGCCAGGAAGTCACCGTCGAGATCCTCGAAGTTGACCTCGATCGCGAGCGTGTCTCTCTGTCGCTCAAAGCAACGCAGGAAGACCCGTGGCAGGTATTCGCCCGCACCCACGCCATCGGCCAGGTTGCACCGGGTAAGGTCACCAAGCTCGTTCCGTTCGGCGCGTTCGTTCGCGTTGCTGAGGGCATCGAGGGTCTCGTGCACATCAGCGAGCTGTCCGGCAAGCACGTTGAGCTCGCCGAGCAGGTTGTCTCGGTCGGCGACGAGGTGTTCGTCAAGGTCATCGACATCGACCTCGAGCGTCGCCGCATTTCGTTGAGCCTCAAGCAGGCTAACGATGGCGTTGACCCCGACGGTACCGAGTTTGACCCAGCGCTCTACGGAATGCTCACCGAGTACGACGACAAGGGTCAGTACAAGTACCCCGAGGGCTTCGACTCCGAGACCAACGAGTGGCGCGAAGGCTTTGACGAGCAGCGCGAAAAGTGGGAGCAGGACTACGCTGCAGCCCAGGCACGTTGGGAAGCCCACAAGAAGCAGGTTTCGACCGCGAACGACGAGATCGCTGCCCCCAGCGACGTCGCACCGGCTGGCTCTGCCTTCTCGAGCGAGTCGGCTGGCGCCGGCACGCTCGCCGACGACGAAGCACTCGCGGCTCTCCGCGAGAAGCTCTCCGGCGGCAACTAGCACCATAGCTTTACCACTGCGCTGTTTCACCGCTACAGTGTGACTGCGCAAGGCGGGCCGCATCCTTCGGGATGCGGCCCGCCTTGTTTTAACCGGGGCGACGAAAGCGGATGCCGACGGACCGCGCACTTGGTGGTATCCGCCATCGCTACGCAATCGTCATGAGTCGCGTCGTCGTTCGTGGTATACCTGATAGTGAGGAAATTTCCTCTATTTTGTCGCGCCTCGGTATTCACAAAATTGCCCAGCGGATGCGGCTACCGCCATTTGCAATCGGCTTCTGGCCGGCAGAACACAGTGCACAACGGTTTCACAGCCCCATCGGAGAGTTTCATGAATAGATTTTGTCCCGTTGATTCCTCCGGCGACCGGGTCGAGAACAATTCTGAATGGCGGGGCTCGACGGACGACGAGGGTACACCTTTCGACGGAGCTCTGTCATGGCCAGTCAATGGCCTGCCGCGCCATGCTGCCCGAACGACCGCCAACGCCAACGCCGAACCGCTTGCCGCTACGGCGCCAGCCCCCAGCCCCAGCGTCGTCGTCGAAGCATCTTCCAGCTCCGGACCGCAGCGACCTGTGAAACCCGAGGATGAAAATTGCGCTGCACTCGGGGAAGGTTCCGTGCAGGAAGTGATCGCCATGGGTGGTCACGATTCCAAATGCATCTTCGCGGGTCTCAGCGACGCTGTCGCCGCTATAGCTGAGCCGGGGGGAACATCCACTGCCCTCGTCGTCGAAGACGACCACATGTCGGCGAAGCTCGTCCGACTTTTCCTCGAAGCCGAGGGCTTCGCGGTGGTTGTAGCTTCCACGGGAGAGGAGGCACTCGATCTTGCCCGCCAAGTCCCGCTCAGCCTCATCACCCTCGACGTGAAATTGCCGGGGATAGACGGGTGGAACTTTCTGCTTCAGCTGCATGAATCGCCAAAATTCGCGTCAATCCCGGTCGTGGTCATCGCCGGCGATGTGGACATGAGTGTGGCGTTGAGTCGTGGCGCAGCGGCCGTGCTGGAAAAACCGCTCCAGCGAGCGGAACTGCAGAATTCCCTTTCCCTGCTGGGGTTGCGCCCCAACCGTTCCCATCCCCGCTGTATCCTCGTCGTTGACGAAGACCGGGAAACCTTCGAGCAGGTGACCTCGTATTTGGAGAAACCCACCTACTGCGTCAAATCCGCCGAGACCGGCGACGCGGCGATCACCGACGCCCTCGCGCTGGCTCCTGATCTGATCCTGATCAATCTGATGATGGAAGAACTGGGAGGCTTCAAGATCGTGCAAGCGCTGCAGGAGCATGCGGCGACGCAGCATATCCCGGTTCTGGTCACGTCTTCGGAACAGCTCACCGACCAGGAACAAGACACCCTCGACAGCGATCCAGGACAACCCATCGTCGTTATGAACAGGCCCGACCTCAACCGTGAGGCGTTGCTCGCCGAGATCAAGCGCGCCCTCGAATAGGAAGATCTCAACCACCGGCGCGGGGCCCCGCGAAAAGTCGACGCATCCGCGTGGCGGATGCGCGCGGTGCAACCCCACGCAGCAGATAGTCTGACGGAATGTATCTGATTGGGCTGACCGGCGGAATCGCCTCGGGTAAGAGCACAGTTGCGACGCGACTGGTCGAACACGGCGCGGTGGGCGTCGATGCTGACCAGTTGGCCCGCGAGGTCGTCGAGCCCGGCACTCCCGGGCTCGCAGCAGTCTCGGCGGAGTTCGGTAGCACTGTGCTGCTGCCGGACGGCAGCCTAGACCGGCCTGCGCTCGGTGCCATCATCTTCGCCGACCCGATGAGACGTAAACGACTCAACGCGATCATCCACCCACAGGTGCGCCAGCTCACCCGCGACCGGATCGCGGCCGCGGCCGCTGCCGATCCGCACGCCATCGTGGTCTATGACGTTCCGCTGCTCGCCGAAGCGCAGGCCGGCGGCCTGGTCACCTTCGATCTGGTCGTGGTCGTGCACGCCGACGCGGCGACCCGGATTCAACGCATGATCGCCCTCCGCGGACTGACAGAGGCGCAGGCCACCCAGCGGATCGGCGCGCAGGCGACCGATGAGGAACGACTTGCCGTCGCCGACGTCGTGATCGACAACACCGGCACGCTCGATGCTACGCGGGCGCAGGTCGATGTGCTCTGGGAGCGAGTGCTCGCCGCTGAAACCCGCGAGACCACGACGACCGATGGCATCCGCTCGCCGATTTCGGCTCCGCAGAACTGACTGTCAGACCGCCTTTGTAGAATGGAGGCATGGAACCAACGCGCTCTGTGAACCCGTTTGAAGTGGTCAGTGAGTACACGCCGAGTGGCGATCAGCCGTCCGCGATCGCCGATCTGACCGCCCGCCTCAATGCCGGCGAGACCGACATCGTGCTGCTCGGTGCGACGGGAACCGGTAAGTCAGCGACGACCGCCTGGCTGATCGAGCAGGTGCAACGTCCGACGCTCGTTCTGGCCCACAACAAGACGCTCGCTGCCCAGCTGGTTAACGAATTCCGCGACCTCATGCCCAACAATGCGGTCGAATACTTCGTTTCCTACTATGACTACTACCAGCCAGAGGCTTACGTTCCGCAGACCGACACTTTCATTGAGAAGGACTCTTCGATTAACGAAGAGGTCGAGCGACTGCGGCACTCCACAACGAACTCGCTACTGAGCCGCCGCGACGTCATCGTGGTGTCGACCGTGTCCTGTATTTACGGTCTGGGCACGCCACAGGGCTATCTCGACGCCATGATCGCGCTACAGATCGGCCAAAAAGTCAGCCGCGACTGGTTGGTTCGCAAATTTGTCGCCATGCAGTACAAGCGCAACGATGTCGACTTCTCCCGAGGTAATTTTCGGGTGCGCGGCGACACCATCGAAATCATTCCCATGTACGAAGAGCTCGCCATTCGCATCGAAATGTTCGGCGACGAGATTGAAGGTCTGTACAGCCTGCATCCGCTCACCGGCGATATCGTCAAGAAGCTCGATTCGGTATCGGTCTTTCCAGGCTCGCACTACGTCGCAAGCGACGACGTCATGCGCCGGGCAATCGGCACCATCGAAATCGAACTGGCCGACCGGCTCGAAGTGCTCGAACGCGAGGGCAAACTGCTCGAAGCCCAACGGCTGCGCATGCGCACCACCTTCGACCTCGAAATGATGGAGCAGATCGGCTTCTGCTCGGGTATCGAGAACTACTCCCGGCACATCGATGCGCGCGAACCGGGGGAGGCTCCGCACTGCCTGCTCGACTATTTTCCCGATGACTTTCTCATGGTCATCGACGAGTCGCACGTGACCGTTCCTCAGATCGGTGCCATGTATGAGGGGGATTCCTCGCGCAAGCGCACCCTCGTCGACCACGGCTTTCGACTGCCGAGCGCGCTCGATAACCGACCGCTCAAGTTCGACGAGTTCAAGAATCGGGTCGGCCAGACCGTGTACCTCTCGGCCACGCCGGGTAAATACGAGATGGGCATCGCAGATGGCATCGTCGAACAAATCATTCGCCCGACTGGCCTGATCGACCCGCAGATCATCGTCAAGCCGAGCAAGGGGCAGATCGACGACCTGCTCGAAGAAATCAAGAAGCGTAGCGAACGCAACGAACGCGTGCTGGTCACGACGCTTACCAAGAAGATGGCCGAGAACCTCACCGACTTTCTCACCGAGGCCGGGGTGCGCGTGCGCTACCTGCACTCCGACGTCGACACCCTGCGCCGGGTCGAGCTGCTGACCGAACTGCGCGCGGGCATCTACGATGTGCTCGTCGGCATCAACCTGCTGCGTGAGGGCCTCGACCTGCCCGAGGTATCCCTCGTCGCCATCCTCGACGCCGACAAGGAAGGCTTCCTGCGCTCGGCCACCTCACTCATCCAGACCATCGGGCGCGCCGCCCGCAACGTGTCCGGTGAGGTACACATGTACGCCGACCGGCTCACCGCCTCGATGGAGAAGGCGATCGACGAGACCGACCGCCGCCGTGAGAAGCAGGTTGCCTACAATACGCTGCACGGCATCGATCCGACCCCGCTGCGCAAACGGATCGGCGACATCACCGAGGCCCTCGCCCGCGAAGAGGCCGACACCGCCGAACTGCTCGCGGGCCGCGATGCCCGCCGCAAGAGTTCGACGCCCAACCGCCGGGTCGGCTTGGCCGCGAACGGCGCCAACGACCTCGAGTCGATTATCGCCGATCTCAACTCGCAGATGCTTGAGGCTGCTGGCGAGCTCAAGTTCGAGCTCGCCGCCCGCCTCCGCGATGAGCTCTCCGAGCTCAAGCGCGAGCTCCGGCAGATGGAGAAGGCCGGCCACCTGCAGTAACCGAGGCCTGTGCGCCTCGCGGCACGTGTTTGAGAAGCTGGCACGGGTTGAATCACATGCCAACTTCTCAACCAGTGCCGCGAGAGCGGATCCCCGATCCCCGGCCGGTCAATTAGTCGAACGCGGCCCGATTGCTGAACCGAGTGCGGTTTCCCCCAGCAGTGAGGGCACCACCGACCGCGACGACCGCCGGCACCGCCACCACGATCAGCGCGAGCTGCAGCCACGGGGGAGCGAATGGCAGCAAAGAGAGCCCAGCGGTGTCGCGGGTCAGCGACAGCGCGAGTGAGGGAACCAGCCCGAGCAGCACCCCGATGACGCTGCCGAGGCCAACGATCACCACCGCCTGCCAGAAGCCGAAAGCCCGGCGCACTCGCGGGGAAGCCCCGAGCGAGGTGAGCACGGCGTTGTCCCGGTGCCCGTCGGCGCGGGCGAGCCCGATGGTGATCGACGCCGTGACCAGGGCGATGACGGCGGTGAGACCGAGCAGGGCCCAGGTCCACGACGCGCCGAAGACCTGCGGCCCAGGCTCCACCTGCACGTTCAGGTTCGGGGACACTGCGGTGACGGTTCCCAACACGTGGTCTTTCTCGGCCTGAGTGGGTGCCGTGCCGAGGCTGCTGATCACCATCGTCGGTCGATAATCCAGTTTCATCGAGTCGGCCGTTGATTCGAGCATGAAGACCGCGTACGGCAGCGGATGCTCCGGCTGCTGTAGGGTCGCGGCCAGTGTCACACTGCGGTCCGGACTGTCTGTCGAATCGAGCGACGTCATCCAATCGACGATCACGGTCTCGTCCGCCAGGTACTGCTCATAGGTGCTCACCGCACCGCCCGCGGCGAGCGTGGCCCGTGATTGCTCTGACACGGGTTCGCCGAGAATCGCGGCAAAGTCATCGAGATCGCCGACCCAGATGTGGTCGTTGCCACTAGACATCCTCATGTCGAGGTAATAGGGCGTTGGGCAGCGGATGTCGGTGCGCATTTCGGTCGTCGCCATGTCGTTTTGATCGGCATCGCTCGGGCACACCGTGCCGGGGTTGATTCGCGGATAGGCGAAGACTGGCACGCCATCGGCGGCGGTGGCGTTTGCGCTGGTAGCAGCATCCGCTTCGACAGCGCCGGCTTCGGGGTTGGAAAACTGCAAGTCGCCGGGTGGATCCGCTGCGCTGCTGAGCAGGCGAGCGTGCGCATCGGGGAAGGCGCTATCCAGGGCTTCCACCACCTCGGGTCCACTGTCCTGCATCACAAACTCGTAAGGAGGCTCGTTGCCGTAGGCGTTCAGACCCACCCATGCGGTGTTGAGCGGAACGGGGTACGTATAGTCCTTTGTCGAATTCAACTGAGCGGTCGAAATGAGGGTCATCGCGAAGGTCGCCACGAAGACGCAGCTCATGATGGCAGCGAGAGCCGGAACGCTGCGCCCGGGGTTGCGAGCCACATCGCGGGTTGCGAGCCTCGCACCCGGTCCGAACCGCGAGGCTAACCGGGCAGCCCAGCGCAGAATCAGGGGAGCGACGAACACGGCTCCGATCTGCATGATTACCGGACCGGCGACAATGAGGCCGATCCCGAAATTGGCGAGCCCCATCTGATAGGTCGGCGCAAAAGCGGCGAGCTCGACCAGGCCGCCGGTAACGGCGATGACGGCGCCCAAAACCAGGAGGACGAGCCCTGCCACCGGGCGGCGGCGCGTGACCCGTGGCGGACGCTGAGCGCCGCGCAGTGCCGCCAAAACGTCAATGCGGCCAGCCGCCCGGGCCGGCACTGCCGCCGCACACCAGCCGGCCAGCACGGCGAAGGCCGCGATGACCAACAGGGACAACAGATCGAGGTGAAAGCCCGGATACCGGCTCGCGCTGCCGTTCGCGGAGAACTGCATGAAGATCCACGCGGCGCCAAGTCCGAGAACGGTTCCCAAGGCCGCTCCGAGAGAGCCGAGAATGATGCCGCCGAAAGACATAACGCGAAACAACATGCGCCGGTCACCGCCGACGCTCGCCAGGGTCGCGAGCGTACGCTGCTGGGTGCGGGCGCCGACGGTGAACGCGGCACCCGCCAGCAACGCCACCTCGAACAGGGCGAAGGCGCCGAGGAGAACGAGGAAGAGGTCGACGAAATCTCCGGAGGACCCGCCGTCAAAGGGACTGCTGCCCGCCGGCGGCGGGTCGAGCAGAACGTTGCGCGACAGCACGGTCGCGCCGCGCGGGTTGAGATCACGGATCTGGCTCCAGGTGAGCGGTGTGTCGGGCAAGTACCACTCGGTCATCAGGTCAGCATCGTCGGGCATGACGCCGTCGAAGACGCCTGGCAGCCCGTAAAACGCGACCACCGAGTCGTCGAGGGTCGCGCTTCGAATCGTGCCTGAAATGGTGAACGACGCGACAACGGGCGCGGCGAACGTGGCGGTCGACCCGAGCTTCACCCCGAGTCGGTCCAGCGTGGCAGCGGTCACCATGATCTGTTCGTCATTGGTCGGGGCCGATCCCGCCGTCACGTCCCATTTTCCCGCGAAGGCGGGGTCCCACGGCTGGCCCTGCACGGCCGAAAAGGAACCGAGCCCGTCCTTCGTCTCCGCGACCACCGCCGTCGAGCGAATGGACAACATGGAGGTGCCCTTGGAGAACAGTGATGCCGCGGCGACGGGCGTGGGTTCAATCGACTGTAGAGCGTCAGCGTCAGCAATATCGTCCCTCGTCCCCCAAGATCCGTCGTTCAGCGGGGCCTGGATGAGCTTCGGTTCGGGCGCTGACACGATCTGTACCCGGGCTTCGGTCGATCCGAGCTCGAGGACCACGCGTTCGGCCGGGGTAGCGACATTACTCGCGTCGACCGTCGTGATTCCCACCAGGCCGAGCACGGGAATTGCCACGAGCAGGGCGATCAGCGCGCTGCGACCCGGGGATTGTCCGGCCATCCGACGGGCGATCCGAAACGCAATTCGAGTAGATCCCGAGCGCCCGCCAGCGAGCGAACTCGGTTCAGCACTCATGCCGGCAGCCCACTCAGCAAGCTCGTTACAGCGGATGCCCGCGACTCGTCCACGATCCGCCCGTCGCGCAGAAAGACAATCCGGTCCGCCCAGGCCGCATGGCGAGCATCATGGGTGACCAGAATGCCGCCGGCACCCGCATCGACTCGAGAGCGAAGCATCCGCAGCACGAGCTCGCCGGTCGTGCTGTCGAGGGCACCGGTGGGCTCATCGGCCAGAATCAACGACCGGCCGCCGACGACCGCACGGGCGATCGCCACGCGCTGTTGCTGACCGCCAGACAGGTCGGAGGGAAAATGCTGGGCCCGATCGCCGAGCTCGACGATATTGAGCGCATCGACGGCTGGACGGTGCGCCCTCTTCGACGTCCACCCGTCGAGTTCGAGCGGCAGGCTCACGTTTTCAAGCGCGGTCAGTGAGGGGATCAGGTTAAAGTCTTGAAAGACGAAGCCGAGGCTGCGACGGCGCAGGGTCGCAAGTTCGCGCGCCGAGAGTTGACTGAGCCAGTGCCCCTCGACGATGACCTCCCCGGCCGTCGGCGGGGTCAGCCCGCCGGCCACGGTGAGCAGGGTCGATTTACCCGAACCGGATGCCCCCATCACCGCCACAAGTTCGCCACAGCGCACCGACAGGTCGACCCCCGCGAGTGCGGTGATCGCGGTCTCACCGCAGCCGTACTGCATCGAGACGCCGTCGAGCTGCAAAAGAATGTCGGAGCCGGTCATGCGCTGGCCGCCGCAGTCTTGGCCGGGCGGCCACGCTTGGGCACCGCGGTGTTCAGCGGCAGCGGAGCGGCCAGGCCGGCCGCCCGCGCCCTGGCTAGCCGGTGCTCGGAGTGGTCGAGCCACCGCGCTTCAGCCTCAGCGGCGAAGATGAGCGAGTCGATCACGAGCAGCCAGGCCAACTGCTCGGATGATTCCGGGTCGGCCGTCGCGTTCTTGGCGCGGGTCAGTTCCTGCAGGGTGCGCATGGTGGCGGTGCGCTGTACCTGAATCACCTGGGCAATGTCGACGCCGGGCAGCGTCACGGCGATCGCGAGCTTGATGGCGAGCTCGTCGCGGGTGGCCATGGTGCGCACCACGGGGGAGCCGAGCCAATCGGCGACCTCCGCGCGGCCGGCATTCGTTATTTCGACGTAATTTTGACCGTCAGCGTCGATGTCTGCCTTCTGTACGAGGCCGTCCCGCTCGAGCCGGTCGAGGGTGTTGTAGATCTGGCCGACGTTGAGCGGCCAGGTCGACCCGGTGCGACGGTCGAATTCGGCCCGCAACTGGTAGCCGTAGCACGGCCCCTGGTTCAGGATGGCGAGCAGGCTCTGGCGAACGGACATACGACCTCCGGCACTTCAATCGGCTAATAACTACTGAGTATATACATACTCTGAAACAATATCGGGATGCGCCCGTGTTCGCTCTCGGCGATGCTTGCTGTCAGGCACTGTCAGTGGCGTTGCATAGACTCTATGAGTGTCGATTACCAAGGTAGAAACAGGTCCGAAACTCAGTGTGCGCGGAGCCCGCGTGCACAACCTTCACAACGTAGATCTAGAGATTCCGCGCGATTCGCTCGTGGTCTTCACCGGTCTCTCCGGTTCGGGAAAGTCGTCGCTCGCCTTCGACACCATCTTCGCCGAGGGCCAGCGCCGCTATGTGGAGTCGCTCTCGGCCTATGCCCGGCAGTTTCTCGGGCAGGTTGACCGGCCCGACGTGGACTTCATCGAGGGCCTGAGCCCGGCGGTCTCGATCGACCAGAAGTCCACCAACCGCAACCCGCGGTCCACGGTCGGCACGATCACCGAGATCTACGACTACATGCGTCTGCTCTGGGCGCGTATCGGCGTGCCGCACTGTGCGATCTGCGGCGAGATCATCCAGTCGCAGACCGTACAGCAGATCGCCGACCAGCTGATGGAGTTGAAGGTAGGCATCCGTTATCAGGTCGTCAGCCCGGTCATTTCGCAGAAGAAGGGAGAGTTCGTCGACCTCTTCCAGGAACTCGCCGGTGGCGGCTACTCTCGCGCAATTGTGGATGGCACCCAGATTCAGCTGAGTGAACCGCCCACGCTCAAGAAACAGCAAAAGCACGACATCTCCGTCGTTGTCGACCGTCTGGTCGCCGGCCCCGAACTGCTCAGCCGCCTCACCGACTCGCTCGAGACGGCGCTGAAGCTCACCGACGGCCTGGTGCAGATCAACTTTCTCGACGAAGAAGGCGACAAGGCCTGGCAGAACTTTTCCGAGAAGCTGTCCTGTCCGAACAACCACCCGGTGCAGTTGACCGAGATCGAACCGCGCACTTTTTCGTTCAACGCCCCGTTCGGCGCCTGCCCAGAGTGCTCCGGCCTCGGCACGCGCATGTCCGTCGACGAAGACCTGCTACTCGGCGACCCAGACCTGAGCATCGCCGAGGGAGTCGTGCTGCCCTGGACGACCCAGGGCAAGGGCCTGTTCCAGTACTACGAGAAGCTGCTCGACGGTCTCGCCCGCGACCTCGACTTCTCGCTCGACACCCCCTGGGGTGACCTGACCAGCGAGGTGCAGAACGCCGTCATGCGCGGCGACAACTTCGAGGTGCGGGTCAAGTGGAAGAACCGCTACGGCCGTGAAATGAGCTACACCTCCGGCTTCGAGGGCGTCGTGCCCTACATCGAACGCCAGTACCTGCAGGCCGAGAGCGACACCCAGCGGCAGCGCTGGTCCGAATATCTGCGCGAGGTTGACTGCCACGTCTGCAAGGGCACCCGGCTCAAGCCCGAGGTACTCGCCGTGCTCGTGCACGACGCGAGCATTGCGGATGTTTGCGCGCTCAGTTTGAGCGACGCGCGCAAGTTCATGGACCAGCTCACGCTCACCGAGCGCGAGGCCGCCATCGCCGCTCAGGTGCTCCGGGAGATTCGCGCGCGCCTCGACTTTCTCATTCGGGTGGGGCTCAACTACCTCAACCTCGCCCGCGCCGCGGCGACCCTCTCGGGCGGTGAGGCGCAGCGCATCCGCTTGGCCACGCAAATTGGTTCCGGGCTCACCGGGGTACTCTATGTACTCGACGAACCCAGCATCGGCCTACACCAGCGCGACAACCGGCGCCTGATCGAGACCCTCGTCACGCTGCGCGACCTCGGCAACACACTCATCGTGGTCGAACACGACGAAGACACCATCAAGACGGCCGACTGGATCGTCGACATCGGCCCCGGTGCCGGCGTCAACGGCGGGCACGTCGTGCACTCGGGCTCTTATGAAGGACTGCTGGCCAACACCAAGTCGCTCACCGGCGACTACCTGTCCGGACGCAAGTCCATCGCCACCCCGAAAACCCGCCGTCCGATCGACCCGGAGCGACTGATCGGCGTTACCGGAGCCGAGGCGAACAACCTGCAGAAGGTCTCGGTGACGTTCCCGCTCGGCACCTTCACCGCCGTCACCGGAGTCAGCGGCTCTGGCAAATCCTCGCTGGTCAACGATATCCTCTACCGGGTACTCGCCAACCGACTCAACGGCGCCCGCAAGCTGCCGGGCAAGCACACCCGCGTCACCGGCCTCGAACAGCTCGACAAGGTCATCCACGTTGACCAGGCACCAATCGGCCGCACGCCGCGGTCCAATCCGGCCACCTACACCGGGGTATTCGACAAGATCCGCACCCTGTTCTCCGAAACCATCGAATCCAAGACCCGCGGCTACCTGCCCGGCCGGTTCAGTTTCAACGTCAAGGGCGGACGCTGCGAAGCCTGCTCGGGCGACGGCACCATTAAAATCGAGATGAACTTTCTGCCCGACGTGTACGTGGCCTGCGAGGTGTGCGGAGGAGACCGGTACAACCGCGACACCCTAACCGTGCGCTACAAGGGCAAGAACATCGCCGAGGTGCTCGACATGCCGATCAGCGAAGCGGCCGACTTCTTCGAACCGATTTCATCGATCTACCGTTTTCTCAAGACGCTGGTCGAGGTCGGACTCGGCTACGTGCGTCTCGGCCAGAGCGCCACCACCCTCTCCGGCGGCGAGGCCCAGCGGGTCAAGCTCGCCACCGAGCTGCAGCGCCGTTCCAACGGTCGCAGCGTGTACGTGCTCGACGAGCCGACCACCGGTCTGCACTTCGAAGACGTGCGCAAGCTGCTGCTCGTGCTCAACAGCCTCGTCGACAAGGGCAACACCGTCATCGTGATCGAGCACAACCTCGACGTCATCAAGTCCGCTGACTGGGTGATCGACCTCGGCCCAGAGGGCGGTTCGGGCGGTGGCAAGGTGCTTGCGACCGGAACGCCGGAACACCTCGCCACGGTCGAGAAGAGCTTCACCGGTTCCTTCCTGAAGGAGGTCCTGGCGGCCGGCTAGGCGGCTGAACGGCATGTCTGACTCCTTGAGCTATCGCCCGAAAGCGGGCGAGATTCCGCGGGACCCCGGCGTGTACCGGTTTCGCGACGCGACCGGGCGCATCCTCTATGTCGGCAAGGCTAAAAACCTGCGGGCCCGGCTGAGCAACTACTTCGCACCGCTGCACAGCCTGCACGAACGTACCCGGCGCATGGTCACTACCGCGACCGGAGTCGAGTGGACGGTCGTCGGCACCGAGGTCGAAGCCCTGCAGCTTGAATGGATGTGGATCAACGAGTTCGATCCGCCGTTCAACGTGCAGTTCAAGGACGACAAGTCCTACCCGTACCTCGCCGTCACCCTGGGCGACGAGGCGCCGCGCGCTTTGGTAACCCGCACCGAGGGTATCAAGGGTGCTCGCTATTTCGGTCCCTACCCCAAGGTGTGGGCTGTGCACGAAACCATTGAGCTCATGCTCAAGGCTTTCCCCATCCGCACCTGCAACAACGCAAATTACAAGCGGGCGATGCAGAGCGGCAAGCCGTGTTTCGCGGGGCAGATCGGGCGCTGCTTCGGCCCCTGTTCCGGCCTGGTTTCGATGGAGGATCACCGCAAGATCGTCAACGAGTTCGTGAGCTTCATGGGCAGTCACGACAAGAAGCTCATCAACGAGCTCACCGAGGAGATGAAAGACGCAGCAGCAGCGCAGCAGTACGAAATCGCCGGCAAACGGCGCGACCAAGTGCGGGCACTCAATGCCGTGCTCGAAAAGAGTGCCGTCGTGCTGCGGGACAACGTCGACATCGACCTGTTCGCCATCGAGCAGGACGAGTTGGCGGCAGCCGTGCAGCTCTTCATCGTGCGGGGTGGTCGCATCCGCGGTGTGCGTGGCTGGATGGTCGACAAGGAGCTCGACGTCACCATGAGCGAGCTCATCGACTCCATGATGCAGACGGCCTACAACAACGAGTCGAAGCCGCCGCGCGAGATCGTGCTGCCTGAACTGCCCGACGACGCTGAAGCCCTTGAAATCTGGCTGGCCGACCTAGCGGGGCGCAAGGTGCGGCTGGTGGCCGCGCAGCGCGGCGAGAAGGCCGCCCTCCTCGTCACGGCCACCAACAACGCCAAACAGGCGCTCATGCTCTACAAAACCCGGCGCAGCTCCGACTTCGTCGCGCGGTCGAAGGCGCTCGAGGACATTCAGGAAGCCCTGGAGATGCCGGCCGCCCCGCTGCGCATGGAATGCTACGACGTGTCCCACCTCAGCGGCACCAATATCGTCGCATCGATGGTCGTCTTCGAAGACGGACTGCCCCGCAAAGACGAATACCGCCGCTTCAACATTCCCGTATCCACCGACGACACCGACTCGATCTACCAGATTCTCACGCGCCGGCTCGCCTACCTGAAACCCGAATCCGGTGCAGCGGATGGCGCAGATGCAGCTCCCACCGCGGTCGCAGGTCAGAGCGACATAGCCCAAATAGAGCAGAAGCGGGGCAAATTCAAGTACCAGCCGAACCTGCTCATTGTCGACGGTGGCCAACCGCAGGTCGCCGCGGCCAGGAGGGCCCTCGCTGAATCGGGCGTGACCGGAATTCAACTGTGCGGCATCGCCAAGCGGCTCGAAGAAATCTGGCTGCCCGACTCCGACTACCCAGTAATTCTGCCGCGCAACAGCGACGCTCTGTTCCTGATTCAGCGCATCCGCGACGAAGCGCACCGGTTTGCCATCACCCATCAGCGCATCCGACGTAAGAAGGACGTTGCCTCGATTCTGGGGGAGATCGCCGGGCTCGGCCCCGCGCGGGTCAAAGTCCTGCTGCAGCATTTCGGTTCGGTAGCCCGGCTCAAGGTCGCATCCGTGCAGGAAATAGCAGATGTCCGCGGCATCGGCCCGGTGCTGGCCGAGTCGATCCATGCCCATTTGCGCGCGTGAACCTCTTCCCCGCTGGGTAGGCTTGAGAGTCCCACAACTTTTCATTAAGGCGCTTTGAACGTATGACTACGGATCCCGACAAGCAGGAAGTGCTGATCGTCACGGGAATGTCCGGGGCGGGTCGCTCGACCGTAGCCAATGCGCTGGAAGATCTCGACTGGTACGTCGTCGATAATCTGCCCCCGCAGATGCTTCGACCCTTGGTCGATCTGGTCGAACGTGCCGGTACTAACCTGCCCAAGATCGCCGCCGTGGTTGACATTCGCGGCCGCGACTTGTTCGGTGATTTTCTCGAAACCGTGCAGCAATTACGCAGCAACACGCAGGTTCAAGTGATCTTCCTCGAAGCGCGAGATGACGCGCTCGTGCGCCGCTTTGAATCGGTGCGTCGGCCGCATCCCTTGCAGGGAGATGGCACCCTGCTCGACGGCATCGCGGCCGAGCGGTCTCGCTTGCTGACTGTACGGGAGTCGAGCGACCTGGTCATCGACACCTCAGACCTCAACGTGCACCAGCTGGCGACGACCGTCACTGAGCGATTTGCCGCAGCCGGAGCGGCTGGCGTGCAGCTCACTATCATGAGCTTTGGTTTCAAGTATGGCCTGCCCACGGATGTCGATCTGGTCGCCGATGCCCGCTTCCTGCCAAACCCGTTTTGGATCCCTGAGCTGCGCGCGCACACCGGTGTTGATCCGGAAGTGAGAGACTTTGTACTTGCCCAAAAAGGTGCCCTCGAATTCATCGACCACTATGCGGCCGCCCTGGCACCGGTTTTGGCCGGGTACCAGCGGGAAAACAAACGCCATGCCACCATCGGTATCGGCTGCACCGGAGGCAAACATCGCTCCGTCGCCATGGCCCGAGAACTGGCGTCCCGACTCGAAAAACTTCCCGGAGTCGCGGTTAATATCAAGCACCGCGACCTCGGACGCGAATAAGCGAGACCGGGTTCAGCATCCGCTGCTCCACCGCACTCTCACCACTCAGACCTAACGCAACTGATCAACAGAATGGAAAAGCGATTGGCACTCACCGCCGACGTTAAAGATGAACTATCCCGCGTAGAGGTCTCCAAGACCACCGTGCGCGCCGCCGAATTGGCGACCATTCTTCGGTTCTCCGGAGGCTTGCACATGATCAGCAGCCGCATCGCCATCGAATCCGAACTCGACACCCAGATCCTGGCCCGCCGGGTACGCAAGGACCTCGCCGAACTCTATGGTGTGCGCAGCGCCCTGCAGGTCATCGCCGCAACGGGTATCCGTCAGTCCAACCACTACCTCGTGCAGGTCATCGAGGGTGGCGAGACCTTGGCGCGTCAGACCGGCCTGCTGGATGCTCGTCGCCGACCGATCCGCGGTCTGCCAAACCGACTGACCACGGGCTCCAAGGAAGAGATCGCCGCCGTCTGGCGCGGCGCCTTCCTTGCCAACGGCACGCTCACCGATCCCGGTCGGTCGGCGGCACTCGAGGTCGTCTGCCCCGGCAACGAGGCGGCCATGGCGCTGGTCGGCGCTGCCGGGCGCCTCGGCGTCGCCGCCAAGGCTCGCGAAGTGCGCGGAGTGCACCGTGTCGTGATCCGCGATGGCGATGCCATCGGCGCCATGCTCGTGCACATGGGCGCCACCAACACCGTGCTCAACTGGGAGACGCTGCGGCAGCGCCGCGAAGTGCGTGCCACCGCCAACCGGCTGGTCAACTTTGACGACGCGAACCTGCGCCGTTCGGCCGAAGCCGCGGTCGCCGCTTGTGCCCGCGTTCAGCGCGCCATGGATATCCTGGGCGAAGATATCCCCAAACACCTGCGCTATGCCGGCGATCTGCGCCTCAATTTTCGTGACTCCAGCCTCGATGAACTGGGCCACCACGCCGATCCACCAATGACCAAGGACGCCGTCGCCGGCCGGATTCGCCGCCTGCTCGCCATGGCAGACAAGAAAGCGGTCGAGCTTGGCATCGAGGGAACCGATGTTCCCTACCCCGTGCACCCGGAAGACGACTGACGTCATCAATTCTGTGCCGCGTAAACCCGCAGGTACACTTGAATGTGCGCAAGGTCGCCGCACTCGTGCGGTGACACCACTGAAGAGGAGATAAGTAATGGCTGAATATACCCTGCCCACCCTTGACTACGATTACTCGGCTCTCGAGCCCAGTATCAGCGGCACCATCATGGAACTTCACCATGGCAAGCACCACCAGGCGTATGTCACCGGCGCGAACACCGCGCTGGCGCAGCTGGCCGAGGCCCGTGACAGCGGAAGCCTCGCCAACGTGAACAAGCTGCAGAAGGACCTCGCCTTCAATCTCGGCGGCCACGTCAATCACTCCATCTTCTGGACCAACCTCTCCCCGAATGGCGGAGACAAGCCGATCGGCGAGCTCGCCGCCGCGATCGATGACAACTTCGGTTCCTTCGACAAGTTCCAGGCGCACTTCACCGCTGCCGCCCTCGGCGTTCAGGGTTCCGGCTGGGCTGTCCTGGCCTGGGACTCCATCGGTCAGCGCCTGATCATTCAGCAGTTCTTCGACCAGCAGTCGAACTTCGCTGCCGGGACCGTTCCGGTGCTCATGCTCGACGTTTGGGAGCACGCTTACTACCTCGACTATCGCAACGTGCGTGCCGACTACGTGAAGGCATTTTGGAACATCGCCAACTGGGCGAACGTTCAGGACCGTTTCACCGTGGCGCGCGAGAAGACGAGCGGCCTGCTGCTACTCTCGTAGCCTGCCGGTGCCCCGACCGTGCACCTCAGTGCGGGCGGGGCACCGCTGTTTTACTAGTGCGTTACTAGTGCGTATTTTATTTCATGGCGCCGTCGGCGCCCTTTTCAACAGGAGTTATTTGTGTCCGTAAAGATCGGCATCAACGGATTCGGCCGTATCGGCCGTAACTACTTCCGTGCAGCCCTCGCGAAGGGCAGCGACATCGAAATCGTCGCCGTCAACGACCTCAGCGACCCCGCGTCGCTCGCTCACCTGCTCAAGTACGACTCCGTCGCCGGCCGCTTGAACGCCTCGGTCGAGGTCGACGGTGACAACATCATCGTCAACGGCAAGCCCATCAAGGTGCTCGCCGAGCGCGACCCGGCCAACCTCCCCTGGGCCGCAATGGGCGTCGAGATCGTCATCGAATCCACCGGTCGCTTCACCAAGGCCGTCGACGCGCAGAAGCACATCGCAGCCGGCGCCAAGAAGGTCATCGTCTCTGCCCCGGCCACCGGTGCTGACGTTGCCACCCTCGTGCTCGGTGTGAACGAAAACACCTACGACACTGCGATTCACAACATCATCTCGAACGCGTCCTGCACCACGAACTGCCTGGCACCGCTCGTCAAGGTGTTCCTCGACAACTTCGGTATCGAGCGTGGCCTCATGACCACGATCCACGCCTACACGGCGGACCAGAACTTGCAGGACGGCCCGCACAGCGATCTCCGTCGTGCCCGTGCCGCCGCGCTGAACATCATCCCGACCTCCACCGGTGCCGCCAAAGCACTCGGCCTGGTCATCCCGGAGAGCATCGGCAAGCTCGACGGTTATGCCCTGCGCGTTCCGGTTCCGACCGGTTCGATCACCGACCTCACACTGACAGCCTCGCGCCCGGTCACGGTCGAAGAAGTGAACGCCGCCTACAAGGCTGCAGCCGAGGGCTCCCTCAAGGGGATCCTCAGCTACACCGAGGACCCAATCGTCTCCAGCGACATCGTCGGCGACCCGCACTCCTCAATCTTCGATGCCGGCCTCACCAAGGTGATCGGCGACCAGGTCAAGGTTGCTTCCTGGTACGACAATGAGTGGGGTTACTCCAACCGTCTCGTCGACCTCACCGAGTTCGTCGCCGAGCGACTCTAACGGCCCCCGGTGACGTTACGCACGCTTGACTCGCTTGGCTCCCTCACCGGCAAGCGGGTTCTTGTCCGCTTCGACCTGAATGTTCCGCTGAAAAACGGGCAGATCACCGACGACGGAAGAGTGCGGGCGTCACTGCCCACCCTCAGCGCCCTCGTCGCTCAGGGCGCCCGCGTGGTGATCGTTTCTCACCTTGGGCGCCCCGACGGGGCCATTGATCCCCAGTACAGCTTGAAGCCCGTTGCTACTCGCCTGAGTGAACTGGTTAGCCTTCCGGTGGCCTTCGCCACCGACACCGTCGGCGCCTCGGCCACCGCGGCCGTCGCAGCGCTGCAGAACGGCGAAATCGTCGTCCTGGAAAACCTGCGCTTCAACGCCGGTGAAACCAGCAAAACGGATGCCGATCGCCTCGCATTCGCCCAGCAGCTCGCGCTGCTTGGCGACGCACTCGTCTCGGATGGCTTCGGCGTCGTCCACCGCAAGCAGGCCAGTGTGTTCGATCTCGCCTCGCTCCTGCCGAGCGCTGCTGGACTGCTCATCGCTGCCGAACTTGACGTGCTCGATCGCCTGACCGAAAAGCCGGACGCGCCATACACGGTTATCCTCGGCGGGTCCAAAGTGAGCGACAAGCTCGGCGTTATCGGCCACCTGCTGCCCCGTGTGAACTCGCTGCTGATCGGCGGCGGAATGCTGTTCACGTTTCTGGCCGCGCAGGGACACCAGGTCGGCGCGAGCCTGCTCGAGAGTGACCAGATCGAATCGGTCCGCGGTTACCTGGCCGAGGCGGATCGCCTCGGCGTTAAAATCGTGCTCCCGACCGATGTCGTGGTGGCCTCGAAGTTCGGTGCAGATGCCGAACACGTCATCACCCCGGCCGACGGTATCGAGAACACTCCGTTCGGCGCAGCGGGACTCGGCCTCGATATCGGACCAGACACCGCTTTGGCGTTTGCCGAAATTATTCGGGCATCGAACACGGTGTTCTGGAATGGGCCGATGGGCGTGTTCGAACTCGCGCCATTCGCGGAGGGCACTCGGACCGTGGCCGCCGCACTCACCGAGGTCACTGGCCTCAGCGTGGTCGGCGGCGGCGATTCCGCCGCGGCCGTGCGTATTCTCGGTTTCAATGACGACCAATTCGGTCATATTTCTACCGGCGGCGGTGCCAGCCTTGAATTTCTCGAAGGTAAGCGCCTGCCAGGACTGGAGGTCCTCGGATGGCAATGAACATCAACCCACGGCGCACACCGCTGATCGCGGGCAACTGGAAGATGAACCTGGATCACCTCCAGGCCATCGCTTTCGTACAGAAGCTTGCCTGGAATCTCAAGGACGCTAACCATGACTTCGCCGCCGTGGAGGTGGCAGTCTTTCCACCGTTCACCGACCTGCGAAGCGTGCAGACCCTGGTTTCAGCCGACAAGCTGCCGCTGGCCTTTGGCGCGCAGGATGTCTCGGCGCAGGACTCCGGTGCCTACACCGGTGAGATTTCGGGCTCGTTCCTGGCCCAGCTGGAGTGCCAGTACGTCATCATCGGTCACTCCGAACGCCGCACCCTGCATAACGAGTCCGATGAGCAGGTCGCTGCGAAGGTGACCGCCGCTTTGAAGCACAATCTCGTGCCGCTGATTTGCGTCGGCGAGAGTGCTGAAGACCTTGCCGTACATGGTCCGAGTGCGGTTCCCGTTGCTCAGCTGCACGCTGCTTTGGCCGGCGTTACCAACGCTGCCGATATCGTCGTCGCGTACGAGCCGGTCTGGGCCATTGGTTCCGGCCAGGCTGCCACGCCGGAACAGGCGGAACAGGTCGCTGCCGCGTTGCGCGGCGTTCTTGCTGACACCCTTGGGCAGGATGTAGCCGACAAGACCCGCATCCTCTATGGCGGTTCGGTCAAAAGTGGCAACATCGCTGCGTTCATGCGTGAGCCCAACGTTGACGGTGCCTTGGTCGGCGGCGCAAGCCTGGATATTCCAGAGTTTTCCAGCATCATCCGCTATCAAAAGCACGTCGGTCTCTAAACCGACTCGCACCCTGCCGGTCGCAAGCGAGGCGGTTGCCCGTGTGGCAACCGCCTCGCTTGGGCGTGGCGGGTATAATTACGATGGTCTGGGCGCCAGAGTTGCGCCCACCGTGTTTGTGAAAGGTTTCGTGTGGAGATTCTCCAGGTCGTCATGCAGGTGCTCGTCGGTATTACGAGCCTTCTGCTCACCATGCTCATTTTGTTGCACAAGGGGCGGGGCGGTGGGCTGTCCGACATGTTTGGCGGCGGCGTGACCTCCAACCTGGGAGCGTCGGGGGTCGCCGAGCGCAACCTCAACCGCATCACGATCATCCTGGGCCTGTTGTGGATCTCCTGCATCGTCGTTCTCGGATTGATCACGAAGTTTGACACAGGGGCTTAACTTTTCGGGTGGTGCGGAGTTACCCTGAAGTTGCCCATGTATTGGCCGTGAACGGGCATTTACGGCACATCGTCTACAGCAGTAGAACCAATTACAGCTCGAATCTGCAGCGCACAACTGCACGAGTCAACGGAGGAACAAGATGGCATCAGGCGGAAGCGCAATTCGTGGCTCGCGTGTAGGCGCAGGCCCCATGGGCGAGCAAGACCGGGGTTTTCACGCGGACCGCATCAAGGTCTCGTACTGGGACGCTCTCGGCAATGAAACCGTACGGTACTTTGCGGCGAGCCTGCCAGACGAAGAGATCCCGGTGACCATCGATTGTCCGTCGTCCGGGCTTCCCGCAGGCCGGGACAAGGAGAATCCTCCTTCGGTCGTAAAGCTCGAGCCTTACAAGACCCACCTGGCTTACGTCAAAGAGCGACGTACCGAAGAAGAGGCCGAATCGCTCCTTGAGGAAGCGCTCAACCAGTTGCGCGTTCGTCGCGGCAAGCTCTCACCTACGAACTGATCAAACCCACGAACTGATCTACGCGACCCACAAGGCCGGCTCTCGAGAAATTCAGAGCCGGCCTTGTGTTGCCTGCTACTCCTCATCAGAGCATTTGATCGAGCGGATGCCCGCCGACCGCCTAGTCGGCAGCCGCGATCAGGCTTTCGGGCACCTGAGCCGCGGCGTCGTTATCCACGAAGAAAACGGTGTGGTACCGGCCCTTGATCCCGGCAACAGGCACCTCGTCGCGGCTGGCTCCGGCGAGAGCTAGCCCGAGCGCCGATGCTTTGTCAGATCCGGCCAGCACCAGCCAGACGCGATCCGAAGAGTTGATCACGGGCCGAGTCAAGGACAGTCGGTCGGCCGGGGGCTTGGGGGAGTCACGCACGGCGATGACACTGGCTTCACGCTCGCGGATACCTGATCGGTGCGGGAACAGCGACGCGATATGCCCATCCGGTCCGACTCCGAGAAACGTGACGTCAAAACGAGGGTACTGGGAGCCCTCGGAAGCTTGAGCCAATAACTCTGTCGCATAATGGGCGGCCGCAGCGTCGATCGCATCCGTTCCTATTGCGCTGACGTCGTCGGACGCTCCGAAAGCGTGAATATTCTTCGCAGGGACCGAGATATGGTTCAAAAGTGCTTCGCGCGCCTGCAGCTCGTTACGTTCCGGATCGGTACGGGGCAGCCAACGATCATCGCCCCACCAAAAATTCACCCGGGACCAGTCGATCGTGTCGCGGGCCGCCGATTCGTTGATGGCAGTCAGAACAGCGATGCCGACGGAACCGCCGGTGAGCACGACGTTCGCCTCATCCTGTTCATGCAGAACGTCAACCATGTTTGTCAGAAAGCGTGCAGCGACCGACCCGACCAGAGCCTGCTTATTCTGGTGCAGCAGTACGCGTCGTTCATTGGTCACGGTCACGCTCCGGTTCTTTGGGCCACCACGTCATCGAGTTGCGGCAGACCGCGCGTGATCACTTCACCATACAGCTCATCAGGATCGAGTCGGCGCAGCTCATCGGCCAGGCAATCACGCAGGCTGCGACGCTTGAGCGTCAGGTCCTGCATCGGCTGGCCCGGCTGGGTGAGGGTAGCAATATCGGGAACCCCGCGTTCGAGGGAAATGATCCCGGATGCGCGCTTCAGTTGCACTCCGTGCACACCATTGGCCAGGGGCCCCGTTGTCAGGATGCAGTCCACGGGAATCTGAAGCTGCATCTGCAACCAGGCAGCGAGAAGCGTGGTCGAGGGCGACGCTGCGGCGCCGGTCACTTGGACGCCGATGATCGGCTCGTAGGGCGGCTGGTCCAAAACGGCCGCTAACTGGGCACGCCAGAGTGTCAATCGGGTCCAGGCGAAGTCGGTATCCCCGGGACGGTAACTGCCGCAAAGCTGGTGCAGTGCCGACTGTGGGTCCGGCTGGGCGGAGGAATCCGTGATTCGCCGGTATGCGATGCGGCCGAGAGGCGAGTCACCGGGAACGGCCGGTGCAGTGCCCGGCCACCAGGCCACGACGGGAGCATCCGACAAGAGCAGGCCGGTGACCAAGCTTTCCGGATCGTTCGCGGCATCACCATAGACGCGCAGCACGATGACTTCGCTTGCGCCGGCATCGCCTCCGACGCGAATTTCCGCATCGACGCGAGCCGTGGCATCCGTCTCATCATATTCCTGGGTCGAGACCACGATGACCCGCATGGGGTGTTCCCGCGAGGCATCGTTGGCGGCCTCAATGGCTTCCTCCTCGTGTCCGAGGGTGGAGGCGATGATCAGGGTCAGCACCCGCCCGAGGGCGACTGCGCCGCCCTCCTCGCGGATGCGCACCAGCGCCTTGGAAATCCTGGCAGTGGTCGTGTTGGGCAGATCGACGATCATGGTCGCCTCCAGGTGCGGCCGTCGCGGGCCAATAGGTCGTCAGCGCTTCGAGGTCCCCAGGTACCGGGGCGGTACTGTTCCGGCTGGCCCTGGGTGGCCCAGTATTCTTCCACCGGATCCAGAATCTTCCAGGACAGCTCGACCTCTTCATGGCGGGGGAATAACGGAGGGTCGCCGAGAAGTACGTCAAGGATGAGGCGCTCGTAGGCTTCAGGGCTGGCCTCGGTGAAGGCGTGACCATAACCGAAGTCCATGGTCACGTCGCGAACCTGCATGACCACTCCCGGAACCTTGGAACCGAACCGGATGGTGACGCCTTCGTCCGGCTGCACCCGAATCACGAGGGCGTTGTGGCCGAGTTCGGCCGTCTGGCCGGGCGCAAACAAATATTGCGGGGCCCGCTTGAAGACCACGGCAATTTCTGTCACGCGACGTCCGAGGCGTTTGCCGGCGCGCAGGTAGAACGGAACGCCGGCCCAGCGCCGGGTATCGATCGTCAAGCGCATGGCCGCATAGGTTTCGGTAACCGAGTCCGGGTTCATCCCGTCTTCTTCGAGAAAACCGGCGACTTTTTCGCCGCCCTGCCAGCCGCCGGCGTATTGCCCGCGGGCGGTGCCGAGACCGAGGTCGGCGGGTAGCCGCACCGAAGCAAGCACCTTTTCCTTCTCCGCGCGCAGGTCGGCGGCGTCGAAGGAGATCGGTTCTTCCATAGCGGTGAGCGCGAGCAGCTGCAGCAGGTGGTTCTGAATGACGTCGCGGGCGGCGCCGATACCGTCGTAGTAGCCGGCCCGACCGCCGACGCCGATGTCCTCGGCCATGGTGATCTGCACGTGTTCGACGTGGTTGGCGTTCCACAGCGGTTCGAACATCTCGTTGGCGAAGCGCAGTGCCAAAATATTCTGCACCGTCTCCTTGCCGAGGTAGTGATCGATGCGAAAAACAGAGTCTGGCGGAAAGACCGACTCGACGACGTCATTGAGCTCGCGAGCCGTTTTCAGGTCGCTCCCGAACGGTTTCTCGATAACGACGCGTCGCCACTGGCCGTTCTTCTGCTCGGCCAGGCCGGAACGGCGCAACTGCTCCGTGACGAGGGGGAATGCCTTCGGCGGAATGGCGAGGTAGAACGCATGGTTGCCCATCGTTCCGCGTTCGCGGTCCAGATCGTCAATGGTTTGCGTCAACCGAGCAAATGCATCGTCATCGTCGAAGGTGCCCGAAACGAAACGGATGCCTTCGGCCAGCTGCGCCCAGACATCCTCGTGAAAGTCGGTTCGAGCGTGTTCCTTGACGGCGTCATGCACCACCTGCATGAAGTCCTCGTTGTCCCAGTCGCGTCGGGCGAAGCCCACCAGGGCAAAACCTGGCGGCAGCAGCCCCCGGTTGGCGAGGTCATAGACCGCAGGCATGAGTTTCTTGCGCGCGAGGTCCCCGGTAACGCCGAAGATCACGAGGCTGGACGGCCCGGCGATTCGATTCAGACGGTAGTCGGACGGCGACCTGAGCGGATTAAACTCCGGGGTAATTTCCACCGGGGACATGCAGCTCCTTTAACGGGACAGTGCAGAAAATAGGGGACACGAAGAAATGGGGTGGTGCGCAAGCGGGTGGGGTTCCTCGCGGCCGATGGCCGAGAGGAACCCCGGTTGGTTAGCCTAGGGCGTTAAACAAGGTACTGATGTTCTGCTTGGGGTCGGTCAGAGTCAGTGTCAACACGGGGCGGCCGTGCTCGGCGAGCACACTCGCATCGCCGCTGGCCTGCGCCTGAATGAGCTCGCCGAAGGTGAATGGACGCTCGGGAATATCGAGGTCCTCGGCCGGCGTGGCCAGAATTTGCAGGAAGACAGCGGTTGCCGTTCCACCTTTATGGAACTGTCCGGTAGAGTGCAGAAAGCGCGGCCCCCAGCCGAAGGTCACCGGGCGCTTGGAGAGCGTGGCAAGCTTGCCACGCATCTGCTCCAGTTCGGGCAGATCCAGTCGGTTGACGTAGGCCTGCACGGCCACGTAACCATCCGGACCCAGCTCTTCGAGCAACGCATCGATGGCCGAACCGAGGTCGCTCGCAGCACCGATGACGTGCGGCGTGCCACGCACTTCGATGCCATCGGCGATAAACGCAGCGGGCTCGGGCGCCGGGCGGGCGTCGAGGAGACCACGGGTGGCAATCTTGGCGGACTCCACGTCGGGCTGATCGAACGGATTGATGCCGAGCAGACGCCCAGCGACGGCGGTCGCGTACTCCCAGACCAAGAACTGCGCACCGAGGGTTCCGCTGACACGGATCTCGTCGCCCGTCTCGGTGAACAGTTCGGTGCCGGCGTCAGCGACGACCCGCACGAGATGTACGTCCGGCAGCACCTCGGTCAGTTCGGGGGCATCGAGTTCGAGCACGATCGGCAGGATGCCGGTTCCGAGCTTGCCGGTCGATTCCGCGATGAGCTGTTCGACCCAGTCGGCGAAGCCCACAATGTGGGTGCCGTCCGAGACGATGGCGAGCTTACCGCGGCGCGGGCTGGTCGCGGCAATCGCTGCTCCAAGCACGAGCCCCGGGTTTTCGGGGGAGTCGACGGCCAAGGACAGGGAGATGGCTTCGGCCTCGTCGAGCAGTGCGCCGACATCGACGCCGGCGAGCCCGGACGGTACGAGGCCGAACGCGGTCAGCGCGGAGTAACGTCCGCCGACGTTGGGGTCAGCGTTGAAGACGCGGTAGCCAGCTTCCCGAGCGGATGCCTCAAGCGGTGACCCTGGATCGGTCACGACGACGATGCGCTCGGCTGGATCGATGCCGATCGCCCGGAAAGCGCGTTCAAAAACGCGGCGCTGGCTGTCGGTTTCGACGGTCGAACCACTCTTCGAGGAGACCACGAGGGCCGTTCCTGCGAGGTTATCGTTCAGTGCAGCCAGTACCTGACCGGGGTCGGTCGCATCGAGGACGGTGAGGTTCACGCCAGCGGTGCGAGTGATGACCTCGGGGGCCAGAGACGATCCACCCATGCCGGCAAGGGCGATCTGGGTGACACCTCGTGCCTGCAGCACGGCCCGCAGTTCCACGATTTGTTCGACGAGCGGCCGCGAGACGACCACGGACTCGGTCCAGCCGAGGCGCAGTGCTGCTTCGGCTTCCGCTTCCGGACCCCACAGCACTGGGTTATGAGCGGTAACGCCAGAGGCGATGAGATCGGTCACCAGCGCAGGAACAGTGGCGCGCACAGCATCGGCCGCGGCGCCACTCACCGAGATACGAAAGCTCATTACACGACCGCGCTGGTCGATGCGGCCGTGAGGGCCGTCTGTACGGTGTCGAGCAGTTCGTTCCAGGACACCTCGAACTTGGAGAGACCCTCTTCTTCGAGCAGACGGGTGACGTCGTCGTACGACACGCCCTGCACCGCCAATGCGTCGAGCACGGCGTTTGCGGCGGCATAGGAGCCGGTGACCGAGTCGGTCGGGATAACGCCGTGGTCGGCTGCAGCTTTCATGGTCTTCTCGGGCATCGTGTTGACGACCTCAGGCGCAACCAATTCGGTCACGTACAGGGTGTCGGGCAGGCTGGCATCCTTGACGCCGGTGGAAGCCCAGAGCGGGCGCTGCTTGGTGGCACCGGCCTTTATCAGGCCGAGGGCACGTTCGCTGCTGAATGCCTGCTCGTAGACCTGGTAGGCCAGCTGGGCGTTGGCGACGCCGGCTTTGCTTTTCAGGGCGAGCGCTTCGGGGGTTCCGATGGCCTCGAGGCGGGCATTGATCTCGGAGTCAACGCGCGACACGAAGAACGAGGCAACGGAGTGAATCGTAGAGAGGTCGATGCCGGCAGCCTTAGCCTGCTCGAGTCCGGCCAGATAAGCGTTGATGACCTGGCGGTGACGCTCAAGGCTGAAGATCAGGGTGACGTTGACGCTGATACCGAGGGCGGTCGTTGCCGTTATGGCTTGGAGGCCTTCGATCGTCGCCGGGATCTTGATCATGGCGTTGGGACGATTGACCTTGGCCCAAAGCTTCTGAGCTTCGGTCACCGTTCCGGCAGCGTTACGGGCCAGGCTCGGCTCGACCTCGATGGAAACGCGTCCATCCTGACCGTTGGTCGAGTCGTAGACGGGGCGGAAGATGTCGCAGGCAGCAGCGACGTCGTCGGTCGTGATGGCGAAGACGGAGTCGACCACGTTCGTGCCCGCCGCAGCGAGGATCGCCACCTGCTCGGTGTATGCCTCGCCCTTGGCGAGGGCTCCGGCGAAGATGGTCGGGTTGGTGGTGACGCCGACGACGTTGCTATTCGTGATCAGGTCCTGCAGTCCGCCGGAGTTGATGCGTTCACGGGACAGGTCGTCGAGCCAGATGCTGACGCCGGCTGCGGACAACTGGGCGAGGGGGGTAGCTGTGGTCATAGTAAAAATCTCCTAATAGTGCTGCCGTCAGGCAGCCATGCTGTAGCGGTTCAATGGAGAGTCATGGAGACGTGCGGTGTTGACCTGCGGCGGTTATCCATGCGCCTAAGACAACGTCAGGCTGCGCTGATTGATTCCTTGGCAGCGGCGACGACGGCTTCGGTGGTGATTCCAAATTCGCGGAACAGCGTCTGATAGTCGGCGGATGCGCCGAA